>PCAT01000102.1 GCA_002730655.1 Balneola sp. | reverse complement strand
TGTATACGGCTAATACTATGGCCAGTGCTATTGAGGCAATGGGAATGACCTTACCATACAACTCCTCTAATCCCGCAAATAGCGCTGAAAAAGTCATTGAATGCGAAGAGGCCGGTAAGAGTATGTTAAAACTACTAGAATTGGATTTAAAACCTAGAGATATTGTAACCAAGAAATCACTAGAAAACGCATTTAGACTGATTACCTTACTAGGAGGCTCAACTAATGCGGTACTCCATCTCTTAGCCATCGCTCGCACTGCCGACATCGAGTTTGAACTCTCTGATATGCAGCATATCAGCGATACCACTCCTTTTATTGCCGATCTTAAACCTAGTGGTCGTCACGTAATGGAGGATCTTCACAAAGCTGGTGGAATTCCCTCTGTATTAAAAATGATGCTAATTGATGGCATCCTCCATGGAGAACAAAAAACTATTACAGGAGCTACATTGGCTCAAAATTTAACTGATGTTCCGCCCTTAGATTTTGAATCTCAAAAAGTAGTGTTCCCAGTAGACAAACCCATCAAACAGACCGGTCATATTCAAATACTATACGGAAACTTAGCCTCTGAGGGCGCTGTAGCAAAAATAACTGGAAAAGAGGGGTTACGATTTGCAGGTCCTGCCCGCGTATTCAATTCTGAAGAAGAAGCCAACGAAGGAATCAGTTCAGGTGCAGTCCAGAAGGGAGATGTAATTGTAATAAGATACGTGGGTCCCAAGGGTGGACCTGGCATGCCTGAAATGCTTAAACCTACCTCTGCTATTATGGGTGCGGGTTTAGGAAAAGAGGTAGCATTAATTACCGATGGACGTTTCTCGGGTGGCTCCCATGGCTTTGTGGTAGGACACATCACCCCGGAGGCACAATTGGGTGGCGTCATAGGACTTGTCCAAGATGGAGACCTAATCCAAATCGACGCCGAAGCAAATACCTTACAGGTTCAAGTATCTGACGATGACTTAGAAAAAAGAAAAGATACATGGCAAGCACCCCCGCTCAAGGCACGCACCGGAATACTATACAAATACGCGCGTACCGTATCTTCCGCTTCCAAAGGCTGCACGACCGATAAATTTTAATTGATTACTTATACTTTATGGCAAGCATAGATCTCCAACCAACAGAAAATAAATCTCCTTCCCATCAAACTTCCATCACAGGAGCAGAAGCAATCGTCCAAGCCCTTATTCAAGAAGGAGTCGACATCGCGTTTGGTTATCCCGGTGGAGCTATTATGCCAATATATGACGCACTCTATGACTACCAAGATCGCCTGCAACATGTCCTAGTACGACATGAACAAGGTGCTATTCACGCCGCCCAAGGCTACTCACGAGCTAGCGGAAAAGTTGGGGTTTGCTTGGCCACTTCTGGTCCAGGTGCCACCAACTTAATAACAGGAATTGCGGACGCACAGATCGATTCTACTCCACTGGTTTGTATCACTGGACAAGTACCGTCTCATCTCCTTGGCAGCGATGCATTCCAAGAAACGGACGTAATTGGTATTTCTATACCTGTAACTAAATGGAATTATCAGGTTACCAAAGCAGAAGAAATACCCTTGGCCATTTCCAAAGCCTTTTTTATTGCTCGCTCTGGTCGCCCAGGACCGGTTCTTATTGATATTACCAAGGATGCACAGTTCCAACTACTCGACTTTGTCTACAAGCGATGTACCTCCATTCGAAGCTATCGCGAAGAACCTACCATAGAAATGGATCAAATAAAAGCCGCAGCAAAAGCGATCAATGAAGCAAAACGGCCCTATGTAGTATTTGGGCAAGGGATTATATTGGCCGAGGCCGAACAGGAATTCAAAGCCTTTGTGGAACAAAGTAACTTACCAGCTGCCTGGACTATTTTAGGCCTGTCTGCTATAGAAACAAGTCACCCACTGAATGTAGGCATGCTGGGAATGCATGGTAATTATGGTCCTAATTTACTAACTAATGAATGCGACGTACTCATTGCGGTAGGGATGCGATTTGATGATCGGGTGACTGGAGATCTTGATAAATATGCAAAGCAAGCCAAGGTCATCCACCTTGAAATTGACCCTGCAGAAATAAATAAGAATGTACATGCACATATCCCAGTATTAGGAAATGCAAAAAAAACTCTTCCACTGCTTACCCAAAGGCTACAGAAAAAAGTTAGAAATGAGTGGCTTAAACGATTCGCTGAGTGCAATCAACTCGAGCATGATAAAGTGATACAAGAAGAACTAAATCCCACCAATGAGATTCTCACCATGGGTGAGGTCATTCGTATATTAAACGAAAAAACTGGGGGAGATGCTATCATTGTAACCGATGTAGGCCAACATCAAATGGTGGCCTGTCGATATGCTGAATTTAAGCAGTCAAAAAGCAATATTACATCAGGTGGACTTGGTACCATGGGATTTGGCCTTCCCGCAGCGTTGGGGGCCGCTCTAGGTGCTCCGAACCGAACAGTAGTTTGTGTGGTAGGCGATGGAGGTTTACAAATGACCATACAAGAGCTTGCTACGATATACCAAACGCAGGCTAAAGTAAAAGTACTCCTGCTAAATAACGAATTCTTGGGTATGGTGCGACAATGGCAGCAGCTCTTCTTTGACAAACGCTATTCTTCGACCGAAATGATTAACCCAGATTTTCAACTTTTAGCCAAAGGATTCAGAATGCCTACAAACCAAGTGACTCATCGCGATCAACTTGATCAGGCCCTAACCGATTTCATCGAAACCGAGGGAGCTTATTTCTTGGAAGTGATGGTAGGCAAAGAAAACAATGTTTTCCCCATGGTTCCATCGGGAAGTGGTGTAGCAGAAATAAGATTGGATTAATTAAATTTAGATCATGGAAGTGATAAAACAAGAATTTACGATTACCGTCTACACCGAAAACCAAGTTGGGTTGCTTCATCGCATAACTACCATTTTTACCAAAAGAAAAATTAACCTAGAAAGCCTAACTACCTCTGAAAGTGAAATTGTAGGGATTCATCGATTTACTATTGCAGTTACAGAGACCAAAGAACAAGTCATTAAAGTAGTCAAGCAAATTGAGAAGCAAGTCGAAGTGCTAAAGGCTGATTTTTACAAAAAAAAGGAAGTGGTTCAGCAGGAGTTGGCTTTATATAAAATTGCTACAGAAACCTTGACTAATGGGATTGAAATTGAGCGCATTGTACGAGAGCATAATGCTCGTTTCTTGACAATTGAACAAGAGTTTGTGGTGATTGAAAAAGCAGGTTATAAACGGGAAACCAAAGCTTTATTTGATGAACTCGAGCCTTATGGCATAAAAGAATTTGTTCGATCGGGAAGAATTGCTGTAGCACGTCAACAGTTCGGTCCAGGTAAAGATATTGAAGCCTTACTATTAGCTAGTAGCTCCAACATATGATACATAGTATGTGCAGCTGACAATAAAACAGTATATTAATCCATACTAACTAATTAGATATCTAAACAATTATGGCATTATTAAATTTCGGTGGAGTAGAAGAAGAAGTAATAACACGAGATGAGTTCCCGCTCGCCAAAGCGGTTGAAACCCTCAAAGATGAAAGCATTGCTATACTAGGTTATGGAGTACAAGGTCCTGGTCAAGCACTTAATTTAAAAGACAACGGATTTAACGTTATTGTTGGTCAGCGAAAGGGATCAAAAAGTTGGGATAAGGCAGTAGCTGATGGGTGGGTTCCCGAGGAAACATTATTTGAAATAGAAGAAGCCTGTCAACGGGGAACAATTCTACAGTATTTACTCTCCGATGCAGGCCAAATTTCAGCGTGGTCAACAGTAAAAAAGCATCTAAGCCCTGGAAAAGCTCTTTACTTTTCACATGGATTCGGAATAACCTTCAATGAACGAACTGGTATCGTCCCTCCGGATAATGTTGACGTAATTCTCGTTGCACCTAAAGGTTCTGGCACCTCACTGCGCCGTATGTTCCTTGAGGGTCGTGGCTTAAATTCTAGCTTTGCCATCTTGCAAGACAGTACAGGCCGCGCTAGGGAACGAGTCGTGGCATTAGGTATAGGAGTGGGCTCAGGCTATTTGTTTCCAACTACCTTTAAAAAAGAAGTCTTTTCTGATTTAACCGGCGAAAGAGGAACGCTCATGGGAGCTATACAAGGTATCTTCGTGGCTCAGTACGAAGTACTTCGTGCTAATGGCCACAGTCCTTCCGAAGCATTCAACGAAACTGTTGAAGAACTTACTCAGTCTCTCATGCCATTGGTAGCTGAAAATGGAATGGATTGGATGTATGCCAATTGTTCTACTACCGCCCAGCGAGGAGCCTTAGATTGGTGGAAAAAATTCAAAGACGCTACTAAGCCTATATTCGAAGATCTCTACAATGAAGTTGCTAATGGAAATGAAGCTCAAAAATCAATTGACTCCAACAGTAAAGATGATTATCGAGAAAAATTAGAAATCGAACTGGCCGAACTTCGAAATTCAGAAATGTGGAAAGCGGGTAAAACAGTTCGTACTTTACGACCTGAGAATTTTTAATTAATTCCAATCATTGAGTTCACAAAAATCATCCGTTATTGACATTCCTCAACCCGAGACACCCTCTGCGAGTGTGACGATTAAGGACATTAACGATGCAGCACATAAGCTCGAGGGTATAGCTCATCGAACTCCATTAATTTATAACGAATTATTATCTGAGCAATATCAAGCCAATATATGGCTTAAACGAGAGGATCTCCAAGTTGTACGCTCTTATAAAATTAGAGGAGCATACAACATGATTCAATCTCTAACGGAGGCTGAAACCAAACATGGTGTAGTTTGTGCAAGTGCAGGAAACCACGCCCAAGGGGTGGCATTTGCCTGTCGTAAAAAAGGCATCAAAGCAACTATCTTCATGCCGGTAACCACACCTAAACAGAAGGTTAAGCAGGTAAATATGTTTGGCCGGGATTTTGTAGAGATTATCTTAGATGGTGATACCTTTGACGACGCTTTTGCACGTGCCACAGATTTTTGTTTACAGACAAATGCTGCATTTATACCCCCCTTCGACCATCCAAAAATCATTGCTGGTCAGGGTACGGTTGGAAAAGAACTTTGGGAAGATGCTGATTTCCCCATCGATTACATCATAGCGCCTGTTGGCGGTGGTGGCCTTTCTGCTGGAATTGGTAGTTATATTAAAGCATACTCTCCGCAAACTCAACTCATTGGCGTCGAGCCAGAAGGCGCACCGGCAATGCTCAAATCCATTGAAGCAGGAAAAGTAATAAGCCTTGACGAGATTGATAAGTTTGTAGATGGAGCTGCAGTTAAAAAAGTTGGACAGTTCACTTTTGAGATATGCTCTAAAGTTTTAGATACCGTTATTACGGCGCCAGAAGGAAAGATATGCGGTACAATTCTTAATATGTACAACGAACAGGCTATAGTAGTTGAACCGGCAGGCGCACTATCTATAACCGCTTTGGACGACTGTAGAGACAAGATCAAAGGAAAAAATGTAATATGTGTACTAAGCGGTAGCAATAATGACATTATGCGAACAGCTGAAATCAAAGAACGCTTGCTCATGTACAAAGGGTTAAAACATTATTTTATTGTGGATTTCCCCCAAAGAGCTGGCGCACTTCTTGAATTTTTGGGAAATGTACTTGGTCCTGATGATGATATCACTTACTTCGAGTATTCGAAAAAAACTAACAAGGATTTAGGCCCAGCACTTATTGGGTTAGAGCTGAAAAACAAAGAAGATATCAATCAATTAATCAACCGTATGAAAGCGAAAAAACTTAGCTTCGAGTACGTAAACGATCATCCACAATTGTTTCGCTTTATTGCATAAACGGTTACCAAGTAAAAGATAAAAACTTTTATCTTTCGAGTGTTTAGGTAATTTTATCTAAACAATTATTTGGACTCTAGCCTTGAATAACTGCTCGAACATAGTCACGACGCGTATCAGCAATGGCAGCAATAGAAATTTCTTTCGGGCATACTGCTTCGCATTCGCCAAAGTTTGAACAATCCCCAAAGCCCTCCTCTTGCATCTGTTCTACCATAGCTACAACTCGATTACTACGCTCAACATTACCCTGTGGAAGATGAGATAGGTGAGATATTTTAGCACTGGTGAAAAGTGACGCAGAAGCATTTGGACATGCTGCTACACAAGCTCCACAGCCAATACATGCGGCATAATCAAAGGCTTGGTCAGCATCATTTTTTTGGATGGGTATAGCATTAGCTTCTTGGGCTGAACCTGTTTTAACCGATACATAGCCACCTGCTTCGATAATACGGTCAAATGCCGAGCGATCAACCACTAAATCTTTGATAACCGGGAAAGCGGACGCTCGAGGTGGTTCAATGGTAATATGATCTCCATCTGAGTAATTTCTCATATGTAACTGACAGCAAGCCGTTCCTTTTTTAGGCCCATGCGCTTGACCGTTAATCACCAAATTACATGATCCACAAATACCCTCTCGACAATCATAATCAAACTCTAGTGGTTCCGCGCCATCCAATTGCAACTCTTCATTGAGCACATCCAACATTTCTAAAAAAGACATATGTTCGTTTACGGTCGATATAGTTCTATTTTCAAAATAGCCCCTTGCCGTCGGGCTAGTTTGTCTCCAATATCGTAGATGAATGGTCATATTAGTACTCATAACAATATCCTTTTATTTGTAACTACGTTGCTTTAGTTCAACAAATTCAAAATTTAACTCTTCTTTATGGAGGGCTTCTTCAAGAACTCCATTGCGATCTTTAAACTCCCAGGCAGATACATAGGAATAGTCTTTATCGTTACGAATGGCCTCACCTTCTTCGGTTTGGAATTCCTCTCGAAGGTGACAACCACAAGATTCGGCTCGGTCTAGGGCGTCCATAGCCATAAGTTCTGCTAATTCGAAGAAATCTGCTACTCTACCAGCAAATTCTAAGTACTTATTGTAATTATTTTTTTCTCCAGGAACATATACATTGGTCCAAAATTCTTCACGCAAACTACGAATATCGGAGATAGCTCCTTCCAAGCCTTCCTTTGTTCTAGAAATTCCAATCTTATCCCAAACAATACGGCCAAGTGTTCGGTGAAAATCGATAATAGTTCGCTTACCATTTATATTTAGGAGTCGGTCAATTGCCTCTTGTGCTTTCTTAGCAGCAGTATCAAAGGCTTCATGGTCGGTGCCATAACGTGTGCCTGGTTTTACATCAGCAAGGTAATTACCTATGGTACTTGGAAGTACAAAATACCCGTCGGATAGACCTTGCATAAGGGCCGAAGCACCAAGGCGATTAGCTCCATGATCGGAGAAATTAGCTTCACCAGCAGCAAACAGACCTGGAATGTTGGTCATTAAGTTGTAATCCACCCAAAGGCCGCCCATTGTATAGTGTACTGCTGGGAAAATCCGCATCGGTCTAGTGTACGGGTCCTCACCGGCGATATTGGCATACATATCGAATAGGTTTCCATACTTCGCCGAGATCATATCCTTACCGTCACGGGCAATAGCATCTCGGAAATCTAAGTAAACTGCTAAGCCCGTTTTCCCTATTCCTAGACCTTTATCACATACCAACTTAGCATTACGGGAGGCCACATCGCGTGGTACTAAGTTCCCAAAACTGGGATACTTTTCTTCGAGGTAATATAAGCGTTCATCCTCAGGTATGTCATTTGGATGGCGATCATCTCCTTTTTTACGAGGTACCCAAACGCGCCCGTCATTACGCAGACTTTCGCTCATTAGTGTTAGCTTGGATTGATAATCTCCTGAAACAGGAATACACGTTGGATGTACCTGTACAAAGCTAGGGTTGGCAAACAATGCACCTTTTTTATGTGCTCGCCAAGCAGCTGTCACATTAGAATTTTTAGCATTGGTAGACAAATAAAAAACATTCCCATATCCACCTGTGGCTAGAATTACCGCATCAGCTTCATGCTGGCAAATCTCGCCCGTCACTAAATCTCGAGTAATAATTCCTCGTGCTTTTCCATCAATAATGACGACCTCAAGCATTTCGTGCCGGGTATAGTACTTTATACCACCTAACTCTACCTGACGCATCATTGCCTGATACGCGCCTAAAAGTAATTGCTGTCCTGTTTGACCCCGTGCATAGAATGTTCTACTAACCTGGGCACCACCAAAGGAACGGTTAGCTAACAAACCGGAATACTCACGGGCAAAAGGAACACCCTGTGCCACCGCCTGATCGATAATATTATTGGATACTTCGGCTAGGCGATAAACATTAGCTTCGCGTGAGCGATAGTCGCCGCCTTTGATTGTGTCATAAAACAGTCTCCAAACACTATCGCCATCATTTGGATAATTCTTAGAAGCATTAATTCCTCCTTGAGCGGCAATTGAATGAGCTCGACGGGCAGAATCTTGTATACAGAAACTTTTGACTTTGTAGCCCATTTCCGCCATACTTGCGGCCGCAGCACCGCCTGCCAATCCAGTCCCTACAATGATGATTTCATACTTACGACGATTGTTTGGCGCCACTAGTTTCATCTCTTTCTTGTGGCGACTCCACTTCTTTTCTAATGGTCCATCTGGTATTTTTGCATCTAATGAGATCATGATAAACGCTCCGTACTTAATAGGCAATTAATGAACCCATTCCACCTGTAGCAAAGATGTAGACGGGAATGAAAATGAAACCCAACATAAGTACAATAGTAAAAATGTAGGCTCCGAACTTGAAAGCCTGGGTATTATTCTTATTGGTTACTCCTAATGATGTAAATGCACTCCATGCACCATGGAATAAGTGAAGCGTAATTAGACTCAGCACTACTACATATCCCAACGCAATATACCAAGTTGTAAATGAATCAATCACCAACTGTCGTAGATCCCTCATAGGTTCACCATCGGCAGACATAATCATTTCAGTCTCTCCAAATTTGAATGACCAAATGTGTACAACGAGAAAGATTAATATGGTTAACCCAGATAATATCATACTTCTCGATGCTAGATTTTGGCGACTCACTCCTCCTCTAGATTTATAGACTTCGTAACCAGCAGACCTAGCTTTACGCTTTCCCAACCATATCGAAATGCCAAGAAAGGAGTGATACAATACAAAAAATAGTAGACCTGCCTCGGCCATGTAAAGAAGGATTCCTAAACTTTCTAATGTCTTGGTGTATATGTTAAAGGCCTCAGCTGAAGCAAAGATGGCGTAATTACCGGCTAAATGAACAACTAAAAAAAGCATTAAGGCTATTCCAGTTATCCCAGTCATTAGTTTTCTGCCTACCTGCGATTGTAACGCCTTTATAATAGTTGGCATGATGATAGATTTTATACTCTAGTTTGTACTTACCGAGATACTAAGACTCAGGTTAAGTACCTTTTACTTTAAGTACTAGGAATATAATAAATTGTATGGCTAAAATTCTTTAGATTTCATGCATAATTTCGCATAAGAAAGCATTTTTTTATGTTTTTTCCTCTGCAACACACATATCCCTCACTAGAGTTAAAATCTCAGGTCTTTAAATGTCACTTGATCCCTATTTCAAGTCCACAGGAAGTCCACAATCACATAAACCAGTTACTTATACAGCTGCTCATCAATGCTAGGCCTGGAGGCTACTAGAAGCGAATGAAGTTGCTAGTCATTGGAAAGAACACCAAAGCGACGACGGCGAACCTAGGGGAAGTGTTGGATTTCCAATTCTACATCGTCTTCAACATCATGAGGTTGTAAATACTTTGGCGGTTGTTATTCGTGTATATCGGGGGAATAAAATTTGGAAAATCAGGTCTAATTTCAGCCTATGCAGATGCTAGATACTTAGCTATTAGTCATGCTAAGCATATTGCTAAATAGACCTGCTATTTATTGTATATTATAAAATTCATATGATCAGGAAAATCTACGCAAGTAATGGATGTATCAATGGCCATTACCCTTAGAAACCTCAGAATATGGGATGCAGGGCGCCGCACCTTTAAAGTTAACTGGGATGAATTCGAGGATGTGAATGCAAAGCTTATAAGCTGGGAGCATCGCTCGATTTGGTGGCAGTGAAGTAATCTCGCATTACGTCCGTCTATTTAATTGTATTTAGGCTCAAAGCACTCACTCAACCATTCTACCAACTGGCCTCTAAAAATGTGGCCGGGTTAAAAATGGCTAAATCTAGTGTTACTGGCACCTGAATATTGAAATATTCCTCGTAGAGCATTCGCTGCCCATTCATATTAAATATAACCTGAGGAGCTACCCATCCCCCTTTTATAGGCTCATACTTATTAAATTGCACTTCTTGCATGGTTCCAGCCCTACCTGGCTTTAAACTACGAACGAATAAAAGCCGCTCTTGCTCAATCCAAAATTGAGCTAGACTATCAGAGGGAGCATCTACTCCAACTACCCAAACCGCTTTGCCTTGCCACTTGTCGGTATACATTTTGGACATATCGTAACCAACAGAACGAAGCTGTTCTACGCTTTTAAGCGGAGCTTGCTTGTAGATGTCAAAGCCTAGCACCAATAAATCGTGCACTCTGGGTATTTCTTGGATGATCTGACCATTGGCATAACCGTATTGCACCCCATTGTTAAATAATATGCCATTACCAGAATTTTTTTCATCAAAATGAATGGCAAGTGCCCCAGGAGCTTCCAACGCTTCATACCACCACTGTACTCGTTCTATTTGACCATAGGCTGTATAAAAAGTGGTCTTTTGATCAAAAGTTAAATGAGTGTACCATTCTTGCTCATACCGCTCTACCATCTGCCCAATAAGTTCTATTGGAGTATCCGGTTCAACCTTCGTTAAAATGAAAGATGATGATACGAAGGACAAAACAATTAGATAGATAATCATAATAATAACAGATCTTTTTGGTTTGAATAATGCAGGTTATTTGATTTAAACATACTGTAAATACAAGATTGTTAACACCGATTTTTTTTTAGTACTATTAGACCTAGCTATTCTCATTCAGCATTTTATTATGAAAATTTACACCAAACAAGGCGATAAAGGTCAAACGGCACTCTTCGGTGGGGATCGAGTATCCAAACACAGCATCCGTATCGAGACCTACGGAACCGTTGACGAACTTAATTCTATATTAGGATTGGCTATTGCAAATGAACACCAAGCATTCACAGGTAAGCTTATCAACGATGTGCAATATCAATTGTTCATTTTGGGGGCTGACCTTGCTACCCCTTTTCACTCAGACGCTCGTATCGATCGAATCTCTAAACAAGAAGTGCAGTATTTGGAACAAAAAATTGACTTCATGGAGGAAAGCCTTCCACCACTGAAGAATTTTATTTTACCATCTGGAAGTATGGCTGGTGCAACTCTACACCATGCCCGAACAGTTTGTCGGCGAGCCGAAAGATTAGCCGTAATATGCAGTAATCAAGAAAAAATTAACGATATGGTACTTCAATACTTGAATCGTCTAAGCGACTTTTTGTTTGTATTGGCGCGCTATGAGAACCATGAAAGCGGATGTCTAGAAAATCCTTGGATTCCAAAAAAATAGGAAAAAAGAAAAAGCTTCCTTCATCACCAAAAGATGGGAAATCTAAGGCTGCAGGAATGCAACCTACCCGTTCTATAGAGCGTACTGCTCTATTTTATGGAGTCACAGTGGCTATCCCCCTCGTTTTCTTTCTATTTCTAGAAATCGGACTCCGGTGGGGTAATTATATGGGGGACTTAGGCTTATTTTCCGATCCTGGAATCGGGAATAATGAATACTTTTTACCGAATCCAAATTTTGCATCCCGTTACTTCTTCTATACTAAAACAATCCCGAATCCTTCAATTGACGTTTTCAAGCAGGAAAAAACCCCAGATACATACCGTGTGTTTGCCATGGGTGGTTCATCTACAGCTGGTTATCCGTACGGTTTTAATGGCACCTATTCTCGGGTGGTCAAAGACATACTGCAAGATCGTATGCCCGATAAACAGGTAGAAGTAATAAATGTCGGCATCAGCGCTATCAGCTCATATACCCTATACGATCAGGTGGCTGAAATACTACAGCAGGAACCCGATGCCATTCTCATTTATGCTGGCCATAATGAGTTTTATGGGGCCTTAGGGGTTGGCTCCAACGAAAACCTGGGGGGCTTCCCATGGTTTGTTCGCGGATACCTTAAACTCCAGCAGTACAAAACTTTTCTGTTGCTGCGTAACGCTATCGTGGGCGCAGGTAAATGGACGGCCTCCATATTTGGAGCCCAGAAAGTAGATCCGAATGCAACCCTCATGGAACGCATTATTAACTCCCGGTCAATTGCCTTGGATGGCCCAAAACACCAACTTGCCATGCATCAATTTGATAGCAATCTAAGTGCCATTTTAGACGCATTTACCCAGCAGGGGGTGCCTGTATGGTTAGGCAGCTTGGCCAGTAATTACAAAGATCAAGTCCCTTTTGTTGACGTGCCAGACGCCGTTGATGCACAGGACCAACCCTTACCACTGGCCTCCAGCGTATTTCAAGAAGGTCAATCCCTCCTGGTTGATGGAAACGCAGACGCCGCTCAAACCCAGTTTGCATACGCAAAGGATCTAGACGGATTAAAATTCAGAGCACCGGAGTCGATTAATCAAATCATACGTAAAAAAGCGAGAGCATACGAGCAGGTTTATTATGTTCCTGTCTATGAAACCTTTGTCGAGCATAGTCCAAATGGAATTATAGGTAATGAGCTCATGCTAGAGCACCTCCACCCCAACGCTAAAGGCTACTTCTTAATGGGAGCAAGCTTTGCCCAAGCCATGCTAGAAAGTGACCGGTTAAATGACCTCATTATTCCTTCCACCAGCGAGATCTCCTCATCGAGTGACCCTGTTAAAGATCGTCAAATGGACAGCGCCCTTTTAGAGCAAGAATTCAAACCATATGAAGAGCGCATGTATCTGAGTGAATTTGACTATTGGGTGGCCTACCATCGGGTGCGAACGCTAAAACAAGGTTTTCCATTTGTTCTCTCCAATACTACCCGGCCCTATCAACAAGGATATAAACCCACTGGGCCGGCCGACTCTTTAGGATTTTTAGCCGTTCATGCTTCCAAAAATTGGGATGAGGCCAAAGTAGAGCTAGGGGGGATGTATGAACGTACTAACCAGTCAGAAAAAGCATTCCTAGAATACATGGGACTTATCAGAAATCAACCCTGGAACGATTCACCCTATGTG
>PCAT01000101.1 GCA_002730655.1 Balneola sp. | reverse complement strand
TGGGATGCTGGATCTGAATGGTTTGACAAGTACGATCATCCCCTATGGAAGCAGTATGGCGAAGAAGCCGCAAATTCCGGGCATGGAGGAATGGACTTCTTCCTGGATCGGGCCTTCATTGAAAGTGTTAGGAGGCAGGTTGCACCAGTGATTGATGTATATGATGGGGCCGTGATGCGGGTCATCACCCCATTATCCGAGCGTTCAATTGCCGAGGGCGGTGCTCCTCAGGAAATACCTGATTTTACCCAAGGTGCATGGATGCATCGCGCACCTGTATTTGGCCTAGGGGATCTCTAAACTTCCTATGCAATCCATCTCACTGGTCATACTTGCAGCGGGTTTAGGTAGTCGGTACGGAGGCCAAAAACAAACCGATGGCCTAGGACCGAATCAAGAAAGCTTGCTCGACTACGCAATTTATGACGGGTTAATGGCCGGTTTTACTCAGATCGTTTTTGTGATTCGAGAATCGATGATGCCTAGCTTCAAAGAAGCACTGGAAGCTAGATGGGGCAGCTATAGGAACAAGTACTATCCCGAAGCTTATTTTGAGTGCGAATTACAAAAGATGGACGATCTACCAGAGGGTTGTGAATGGCCGGTGGAGCGTACAAAACCGTGGGGAACGGCACATGCATTATGGGCTGCACGCGAATGTACCAGTAAACCTTTTGCCATAATCAATGCTGATGACTTTTATGGACGCGATGCGTTCCTTCAAATAGCCCAGCACTTAAAAAAGCTAGATAATCATTCCCTGAACGCCTGTATGGTTGGATATCCCATCATTCAAACACTTTCAGGACATGGCTCTGTTTCAAGAGGTATATGTGATATAAAGGATGGTAAGCTAAATCGAATCGTTGAACGAACTCATATTGAGACAGACGGAACGTCGATTTGGTACAAAGAAAATAATACTGAATTTAGATTAGTTGGTACCGAAATTGTTTCGATGAATTTAATGGGATTTAGTTCAGCTATATTTCCATTACTTGAAGATCTACTAGCCAAATTTTTTACCGAACAAATAGAGGGAACGAATCCACAGCAACTCTCGGCGGAATGCTATATTCCCAGCGCACTACAGTCTTGTATCGAACGAGGTCTTTCGGTTCCGGTACTCGAGAGTAATTCTGTCTGGTTTGGGGTTACCTATCCGGATGATGCGCCCATTGTTCGTGATTCATTGCTCGATTTGGTACAAGAAGGGGTTTACCCAACACCCCTTTGGACGCAACAAGCCATATCCAATTAAGCTATGTCAATTAAAAAAAAAACCTCATCAGAGCTAATACATAAAGTACACTCCTTCATACCTGAGATACTGGTTGATGAACTTGAGGTGCAGCAACTAGGGCTTGGTCACATTCATGAAAGTTACCTCATTCAACAATCAGGCACGCCAACCTGGATTCTTCAGAGAATTAACACACAGGTTTTCACTAAGCCCGAACAGGTTGAAAAAAATCACCAAGCTCTTATTCAACTATTCAAAAAGGAGTCTATAGAAACTCTAAAGATTCAACTACCTGAAATAGTACCCTATTCGGCTGAAAGCCTTTATTATTGGGATGCAGACCATCAGCCTTGGCGATTGTATACTTTTTATGATGAACATGTTTGTTATGAATATTGTCCTTCGCTTGAAATTGCTCATAATGCAGGCAGAGCTTTTGGTCGGTTTTCAAAAGTACTTAATCAACGAGATGCTAATCAGAGGATCAAGCTAGAGCATAAAAATGATCTAATGATAGAAAAAAATCTTCAAGAAAATAGTTTACATACAAAACCTAACTTGACTACCGAAGAATTTAAACCCACTCTTGAGGCCTTCCACAGCATCCAACATCGAGCCCACCAATACCACACAGCATGGGCAAAATACCATGGCCCATTACACCTGAGTACCCAACAGGAATCGCAAAAATTGCGATTTGACCTTGTTGCCTGGAACATCAACATAAAAAAATATCTCCCTATATTCTTATCCATGGAAAATGCTCTTAGCAGTGAGAATGGTGGCAGTTTTGCACAATTATCGCATAATGATGCCAAACTCAGTAACTTGCTCATTCATCCAAAAAATAAATCTACGATAGTACTAGATCTAGATACCGTGATGCCTGGATCTTTGTTATTTGATTTAGGTGATGGTCTACGAAGCATTGCTACATCCACCAAAGAGGACGAACTTGATCTAATGGAAGTTCGTATGAATTGGGTGTATTACCAACAGTATCAAGACTCTTTTTTATCAGAGGTTAGTAGCTTAATAACTGAGGTAGATCGGCGATATATCCATTTAGCTTGTTCTTATATGACTTTTATTATGGGTCTTCGGTTCTATACCGATTTCCTCAATGGCAACCTTTATTACTCCTGTAATTATCCAGAGCATAATTTGGTACGAGCACGAAACCAATTCCACCTCTTCCACCAGATAATGGAAGAGATAAATGGCTGAATAATATGTTTTAAAATGCAGATACTACCAGAAAATAGCGTAAAGTACAGCCGTAATAATTAGTACAGCATAGGCACCAATATTAAAAGATCGACTTGTTTTGAAAGTTTCCGATGTCGTGATGATAGCTTTAGGATCATCATCGTTAGGATTAGTTGTAAGTGAAACTCCTGCAATTACAACAATCGTAAGGATTAGTGTGTAATACATTTGGGTTAAAAACGGCAACTCTAACGACGGAACCTTCAATAACAATGCAATCACAATAGATGAAAGAACGCCATAAATAGCGGCTTTAGTTGTGGTTTTCTTCCAAAATAAACCCATAATAAAGACGGCCAGAATCCCTGGACTTACCAACCCTGTATACTCTTGGATATACTGAAACATCTGAGGGACGTTACTTAATTGAGGAGCTACTAACACAGCAATAAGCAATGCTAAAATAGCAGTTAATCGACCTACTTTTACGGTTTGTTTATCTGAAGCCTCCCTATTAAAATAGGGCTTGTAAATATCCATAGTGAAAATGGTTGCCACTGAATTAAGCATGGAAGCCAAAGAAGATACAATGGCTGCGGCGAGCGCAGCTACCACCAAACCTTTAAAACCTGGCATCACAAATTGACTAATTAACCAGGGGTAAGCCTTATCGTTATCAAGTCCACCATCAGTTTTGGAAAAAGCTTCTACTACTCCAGAGATAGCATTGGTACCTTCTGGCTGAGAAAACATAACGTAGGCAACAATTCCAGGAATCACGACAATCAGTGGGATAATAAGCTTTAAAAATGCAGCAAAAACAATTCCCTTTTGAGACTCTTCTAAGGACTTAGCGGCTAGAGTCCTTTGGATAATGTATTGGTTAAATCCCCAATAATAAAGGTTTGCAACCCACATTCCACCTACTAGCACCGCAATACCCGGAAGATTGTTAAACTCCGGATTATTTCGATCTAAGATCATGTGAAATTTATCTCCAGCAACATCATAAATATGGTTTATCCCCCGAATTATACCACCATCTGGGGTTACCTGATCTAGTGCAATAAAGGTTGTAATCAAGCCTCCTAAAACCAACAGAACTACTTGGACAACATCGGTCCAAGCCACGGCAGATAAACCACCATAAATTGAATATGCTGCAGCAATAAGAGCCAAGCCGATAAGGGAAGCCCATATTAGACTACCGTCACCTACCCCAAAAATGGTGTCCAATGCTTTAGCACCCAAAAAAATAACCGTAGTCAGGTTAACAAAAACAAATAACGCAATCCAAAACACCGCCAAAATAGTTTTCAAAGTTGTATTAAATCGTTGTTCAACAAATTCGGGTATGGTATATAATTTTTTCTCGATAAAAATGGGTAATAGAAATTTACCTACAATTAGTAAAGTTATAGCTGCCATCCACTCATAGGTAGCAATAGCTAGACCCACCGCAAAGCCTGAACCAGACATTCCAATAATTTGTTCCGCCGAGATATTTGCAGCGATTAGAGATGCCCCTATCGCCCACCATGGTAACGATTTGCCGGCTAAAAAATAGTCCTCTGCATTTTTTTGGTGTCCATCTTTGTCTCGTGAAACCCATAGCCCAATCCCTACTATCATCATGATATAGGCCACAAAAACAATGATATCAATGGTCGCAAATCCGCTCATATATGTATATTTTATTATGGTTAGTTCAGCGCTTAATAAAAGGAATTATATAAACATTTAGAATACAGAACTTCTTTTTTTAATTTATAGACTAAACTTACTAAAGAAAAACAAAATTACGTTATTATTATAATAGCGAATAACACCCCTAATAAATTAGTACACTCATGAAAAAAGCACCTTTATTATTGTTCTTAATGGCATTTACCTTGATCGGGTTCTCTTGCGGTGAATCCGAAGAAGATCGTATGGCTAGAGAACAGGCACGAATAGATTCCCTTCGTGTCGCTGAACAAGCTGCACTAGAAGCACGGATGCAAGCCGTGGAAGATAGTTTAGCTGCTGTAGAAGCGGCTCGATTGGCTGAAGAAGTCGCAAAAACGTCCTATACATTTGATGAAGCAGGTTTATATACTATTCAGATTGGCTCATGGCGTTCAGAAACAAAAGCAAACCAAATTGCTGCTAGATGGGCAAGAAGAGTTACCGCTGCATATGTAGATCAGTCAGGTGATGAAACAACAGGCGATGTATGGTTTAGAGTTCGAGTTGGTTATTTCCCAACAATGCAAGATGCCGAAAACTTTGGCAATGAAATGGGTCTTAACTTCTGGGTAACTACTAGATACTAAAATTTGAATGGCATAGTCTAATGACTATTTGATTGTGTACAAAAAGTTAAAATATTTGATCGCTATCGCAAAAAATATTTTAGTTGCTTATCTCGCAAGCAATTAGTTAATTAGGGCAACGCTCAAGTAGCGTCTCTCTTGATGAATAGTCAGGGCATTACATCGGAATGATGTGATGCCCTATTTTTTTGGATCAACTTATCTATATTATTATTTATACATACTAATTTTTCAGAATATCTTATCGTTCTTAACACGCTGACTCTTTAGTTATGATGAAATCATTTACAATTACAAAACGCCAAGAAGAGCATATTACGATTCTTGAAATAAATGGAGAATTAGACGCTCATACTGCCTTCAAGCTTGAACAGCAGTTTAAAAACTTAATTGAAATCGAAGCTTACCATATTATAGTAAATTGCTCAAATTTACAATATATAGCGAGTGCTGGGCTGGGTGTGTTTATGGCATATATTGAAGACATTCGAAACCTTGGAGGTGATATTAAATTATCAGATATGACAGGTGACGTTTATCATGTTTTTGATTTATTGGGATTCCCTAGTTTGTATGATATACATAAAAATGAATCTGAGGCACTTAGTAGTTATAAAAACCAAAAGTAGTCTAATTTAGTATCTTGAAAGATTCAAAGTCACATAGCATTAATGTATCCTCCTCTACTCAACATCTCCAAGAGGTTCGTAGTTTTGTTCAAACCTATGTTTCGCATTGTGATGTAAATAAAGACGAAATAGCCGAAATCATTCTAGCGGTTGACGAAGCTTACACCAACATCATAAAACATGCCTATAAAAATGAACCTAATCATACTATAGAAATAGAACTAGGTACCTCTTCTGGGTCTTTTTGGATTCAACTAAGCGATACTGGTCATCATTTTAATGCCGATAAATATCAACCCCCTAATCTTTTAAAAAGAATTAAGAATAAGGAACGTGGTGGAATGGGTGTTTATTTAATAAACAAACTTATGGACTCCGTAGAATATTCTAGCACCGGAAAAACCAATACAATTTTGATGCGAAAGCGGATTTGAAGAATGGATGAATTGAGTCCTAAGGATCGAGCCCTAGAGTTAGGGCGTTTTGAACAACGTACACTCTTAGAGACGGGCCGTGACTTAATCGAATCTCAAGATCCCGAATTCATTTTAAACAACCTACTCCTAATCAGCCTTGGTAAATTAAGAGTAAGTACTGCATGTATCATCGTACATCGGCCGGGGGAAGACCATTATTTAATTAAAAAAGGAAAAGGGCTTTACTCTAAATTAGAAGGAGAGCTGCTTAATTATGAACCTAATATAAATGAATTAGAAAAAGGGGTTTACTACTATGACGAACTCCCTAAACTATTTGAAACCTTACAGTTGTCAAAAGATGCAGTAATGTTTCACTTGAGAACATCTGCCCATCATATTGGATTTCTTTGTATTGAACCCACCTTCAGATCCGAAACAATTACAGCACAGGAGCAGGATTTTTTAGAGAATTTATGCCTTATTACTTCGGCTACGCTTTCTAATTCAATAATGTTTGAGGAATTAAAAAAAATTAACCGACGACTTGACCGAAAAATTTATGACTTAGATTCGCTATTTGAATTAAGTAAGGACTTTAATCAAATGCAGTCAATTGATGATTTAAGTAAAACTATGAAGTTCGCCCTGTTAGGACAATTATTCATAAATCGTTTTTTATTTTTGTTCAAGGAAGGAAAACAGGTAAAGGTGTTGGTTCAATCGGGTCTTGAAACACAAACTCCAGATAATGATCCCTTAGTACTTTTTAACCTACCTAGGGTAATGGCTCTCGATGAAATAGCTGATTTTCAAAGCAATGACTCTTCAAAAAATGGGCTAGAAGCTTGGATTAGTTATTTAAGCGAACAAAAAATTCATTATATCTTACCAGTGCAATCTCAAGGAGAAACCTTAGGTGTAATAGGTATTGGAAACAAAAGCACAGGACAGGTCCTAGCAGGGGATGAGCTTGATTTTGTACTATCTTTGACTAATTTAGTTGTACTTAATATTAAACGAATTCAGTTACTGCATGAACAACTACTAAATCAGCAATTTCAAAAAGAATTAGAACTAGCTCGAACTATCCAAGAGGGGTTAATACCTAAAAAGTTGCCCAATATTAAAGGTCTGGATATAGTAGCTGAAAATATTCCCTCTGAACAAATAGGTGGTGACTATTTTGATCTTTTTCAATTGAATGATGGAAGTTATTTGTTAAGTATTGCTGATGTAACTGGTAAAGGGGTTCCTGCCGCTTTGCTTATGGCAAATTTACAAGCTATGATTCATGCCCTAGCTTTGCAAGATACCACCATCGAAACTGCCACAGGGACTATAAACGATTTTATTTATACAAATACACCAGCAGATATATTCATTACCTTCTTTTGGACAAAAATTGAAGCTAACGGTAAAACTCTTAAATTTGTGAATGCTGGTCATGATCATCCTATTGTTTTTCGCAAAAGCGAAGCTGACCGCACGGTTAAAAATAGCACTCAGATACAACAATTCGAATTAAGTGAAGGTGGTTTAGTTCTAGGTGCTCTCCCCACATCAACACCATATACCTCTTCTTATTTTACATTAGAAGCAAATGATGTCGTTATTTTCTTTACCGATGGCGTGACAGAAGCTTTGCACCATAAAACTAAAAAGGAATACAATCTTAACCGGCTAAAAACAATCGTGGCGGTGCACTTTAATAGAACAGCTAAAGAAATAAAAGAAGCCATTATTAGCGACGTCAACAAATTCTCAAATTACACTCAACATGATGACCTAACCTTAATTGTAATGAAAAAAAAATAAGTATTTAACCTGTTATTTTTAAGTTACTGAACCCTAAAATACTCTTAGCTTCCGGCCTAGACTGCTTACTTAATGCAATAATTGCTTTATAAGTATTGTACCTATTTAAAATGTTTTGAACGTATTGCACTGTTTCAATGCCTCGGGCGTATCCATAGCGAGTTGATTCGTAATACTTTGGCTCCATCTTCTTTAACAACGACGATGATACGTTTACCCATTTATTAGGATCTTTATTATGATCCATGGTAATTCTTCGAGCATCGGCTACGTGTCCAGCCCCAGCATTGTAAGTAGCTAAAGCAAACGACCAACTTTCCAGCGAGTCCATATAAGAATAATGCTGAATATTCCCAGATAAAATACGGGCTCCCTCTCGAATATTTAATTCAGGAATGAGAAGTGAATCTGCTGTTAGTTCTGAATATTTAGGAATAACCTGCATAATACCAACCGCTCCAGCCCGACTAATTACTGTTGGATCAAATTTTGACTCTTGTGCTGCTACCGCAGTAAGCATTACCCAATCCAATCCAAATTCTACCGCCACTTGTTGCATTAAACTGTCATATGGAGATAATGTCACCATTGTTTTTTGATCCCTAATGGGATTAATATTATCAGCGACTTGACGATTACCCAAATAATATTTTTTGCGAAGTACATTAAGAAACTCACTTCGTTTTGGAATCCCATCTTCATCAACCCACATATGTTGGGATAAAAAAGTGTTCACCTGATTTTCTAATATGGGAGCATTTGTACGTACTGCCCATGCAATTTCGTCATTTCGTGCTAGAACAGGCCCTTCAACTAGGCCACGAATGTACTTTTTAGACGCTTGTAAAATTTGGACATCCGCAACGGTGGCTAGAACTTCACCCCGAGCTAAATCCATAAGTAAGCTTTCAGTGGATCTTTCTTCTTCTGTAAAATTGATTTCTAATTTCCATCCCGCATCCATTAAGCGATTTAATACTGAATAATGGGAGCTATTTTTTGAAATCGTAATTGGAATGCCTTCTAGCTCATCAACTTGATAGGGCGTGTATCCTAAATCCGATGAAACAACAACTACATGATTAACTTTATTGTATGATCGTGAAAAATGGACCCATTCTGAGCTTTCTTTACTAACCATTAGATTGTCCGCAATGATGTCTCCCTTCCCGTTATTCAACAACTGTATTGGAGATTGACCTGGCACAGGTATTACTACTTCAACGCTAAGGCCATGCAATTTGGCAAACGCCTGAATTAACTCATACTCAAACCCAACCTGAATACCGTGATCTAAAAAGTAACTCCGGGAACTATATCGAGTAATCATCCTTAGAACTCCATCTTCTTTAATTTGTTCAAAATCTCTAGTTACTGGAGCTGAAAACTCACTAGCAATGGTATTTATGATAATTTCCTCTTCTACCTTTTCACTACAAGAGAATAAAAAAAGTGAGACTAAACCCAAGAAAAGGGTTTGTTTATAGCATTTTGATATGGTAAGAATAGATGACATTCTATGTAGCCTTGGCAACAGATATAACATTGCTTTGATTTTTAGGCTTCTTAAATATACAGAATATTTTTGAATGACGCTTCCTAATGCTAAGTAATGGCTTCAAGACCCTAAAAAGCTATCCACCGGGTTTTTGGGCCCAAGTTAATAGGATTCCTAGGAATATAATTCCCATTCCAACTAAAGACCATAACAGGGGTACTTCCCCAAAAAGGGAAAATGCGATAATAGATGATAATACAGGCTCAAAAAGAATTAGAGTCGATAATATAGTAGGTGAAACAAATTTAACCACATAATTTAGACTACCGTGACCTATGATTTGAGGACCCAAGGCTAATGCCACGCCCACCCAAAGTAACGATGGGCTTAGGAGCTCTACTAAAGATAAACTTTCCCCGTTAACTGGCCTAATAATTCCTTTCAAGAGTATCGAGTCGTATGCATTTAATACCCCCCAATGCGCCATACCATATAAAGCAAATAAAACAACTAATGCAGCAGCGGCAGCCCATCCATAGACAGGAACAACATATTCTATCCAGCTACTTTCTTGTCTGATACGATTACCTACTAAAAAGTACACGGCAAATATAATCGCTGCTAACACCGCTAAGGCATTACCTAATAATGGATTAGGGTACATACCTTCGGCAGCCTGATCACTAAGACCCAAGATTATTGACCCTATGAATGCTATAAATACACCTACCCAAACAGTCCACTGAAACCGATATTTAAACGCTATTCGCTCTACTAAAATTATAAGTATTGGATGAATAGTGACTAAAACAGAGGCTGATGCTATGGAAGTAAAATAGATAGAGGTTATCCATGCAATCAAATGAAGGCCGAGACTAATACCAGCAAGAGCCATCCACCAAAATTGTTTCTGATTTACCCTCTTTGGCACTTTTAAAGACTTAATAGCGCCTTTTGTTTTGTTTTTCCTATACAAAAAAAAGAACGGCAACAATACGATAAAAGAAGTTAGAGTTCGTACGACCGCTAACAAAAAAGGAGAACTATCCGATGCAAATCGAACCAATATAGGAGAAAAGCCTATTGCTGATAGGCCTACTCCCATGATCAAAAAAACTCTCCACATGGGGATCTCTTGTGTGGTGTTGCTGCTTGGCATTTATTTTGACTGCATTACAATTTAAATTAACGCAGCCGATCCATTGATTTAATAAGTTCTTGATCTTTGCGAATGCCCCGTACAGCTAAATACTGTGCCATAAAAGCGGCGATAATTAGGACGATACCTATTGCTTCATCCCACAAATAAGTGCCGATACCTCCAAGAGAAAATAGGATCCCAAAAGATCCACCCAATAACATAACTTGAAACAATTGAGCTATCCGAATAATTTTTATCTGTTGTATCCGATTCGAATACTGGAAAATGGCCCAGAAACTAACTACAACAGAAAGCAGAGCAACAACAGTAATCCATATCGATATCCAATGCTGAGGGCCTTCTATTGTTCTTTTAAATAAAGCAGTTGCAAACATAGCTCCGTTAAGTACAATACTTAAGGCTAAGTAGACAGTTTGAATACGTTGAAGCATATAACTAATATTTTATTTTATGGCAGGCAAGCTCTTACTTTGACCAAAAAATAAATGCTGCATAGAGTGTTTGCCCCGTTCAATTACACTGTATAACACTGGTACTAGTATAAGAGTTAAGAAAGTAGAGAATAACAATCCTACTATTACTGCGATGGCCATAGGGCCCCACCAAGCCGCTTGCTCACCTCCCCAATAAATATACTCTCCTAAATGAGTAAAGAACTCTAATGGGTTATTAACCAATGTGATGAAATCAAAATTAAACCCTACAGCTAATGGTACTAAGCCTAGGGTTGTGGTAATAGCGGTGAGTATTACAGGGCGAAAACGTACCTTACCCGCCTGCACCAAGGCTGAGCGTAAATCAAATCCGTCTCGATCTCTCAAAATATCCACATAATCAATTAACACAATAGCATTATTTACAACCACACCAGCTAGAGATATCAGCCCCAAAAAGGCCATTAGTCCAAAGGCCATTTGAAAAGTTACCAATCCATAAAATACACCTGCCGTGGACATCACGACCGAGCTCAAAATTATAATTGGTTTTACAATAGAATTAAACTGAGAGACTAAAATGAAGGATATTAAGAATACCGCAATCAAAAAGGCTCTACCTAAAAAGGCGAATGATTCGTCCTGTTCTTGTTGCTGCCCAGTCCATTCATAACTATATCCTGGAGGTAAACCATTTAAATATATGGATAACACCTGCTGAGCTTCTGCTAATACCGCGTTGGATTGATAACCAGAACGAACATCTGCACTTACCGTGATAACTCGCTCTGATTCTTTGTGCCGTATGCCACCAAATCCATCGCTAATTTCCCAAATAGCCACTTCCGATAAGGGAATTTGTACCCCTTCATGAAATACTGTAAGGTCTGATAGCGTGCTTAAATCATCACGATATTCTTTTGCAAGACGAACAACTATTTCGTATTCCTCTTTTCCATCTCTAAACTTAGAGGCTTCGACTCCATTAATAGCTTGTCGAATGGTCATACCAATTATGTTAGTATTTAGTTCATAGAGTCCTGCTTTTTCACGATCAACTTCTACCCTTATCTCCGGTCGTGAATCAGGTAAATCTGTTTCTAGACCATCTGTCTTGGCAAAGATAGAGTCAGCCTCCAAAATACTAAGAACGTCATTCGATATTCTTGTAAGCTCTACCATGTCAGGACCAGAAATCTCCAAATTAATGGGAGGACCTGTTGGAGGTCCATCCTGTGGTTTTTCAATGGTAATATTAGCGCCTGCAATAACTCCGCTAAGATCATTTCGAATATATTCCATTGCCTCAAAAATATCACCTTCACGAAGTTCATAGTCTATAAAATTAATAGCTACTGTACCTTTGTGAGTTGAATTACCTCCTCCACCAGCTGGGTCACTTGATATGGCAGCTCCTGAAACTGCTAGTATAGTATTTATATCGCTTGCCTGTGGGATATTTTTTACTCTTTCTGCTACCTTATCAACCACAGAACGGGTAAACTCTACATCAGAACCAACTGGCGTTTCAATTTGAACATAAACATCTCTCGGGGGTATGTCCTCGGGGAAGAATTCAGTCCCAGGATTGAAGACTCCCAAAACAACAAAACTCATAAGGAGAACAAAAAAGGCAATACTTACTGTTTTTAGACGGTTATTTAATGCCCAAATCAAAGAATTTTCATAAGTATTTATGAACACATTGAGACCTTTAGCTTGCCACCATTTTCCAGTCGGAGCCAATACATATTTGTTTAATAGCCATAAAAGAGCCCCCAATACAATAAGCATAGTCCATGTAACAAAACTGCTTATTACGAGTATAAATAAAACTAAAGCAAGTATACCATATAGTATCTTTTTACCTCGTTTAGTCAACTGCGCTTTATTTGTATCACCATCGATGGTCATAAATAATGCACAAATCACTGGGTTAATTATTAATCCAACAAATAAAGAGCTACTTAAAGTAATGATTAATGTCTTTGGTAAATACCCCATGAACTCACCAACTATACCAGGCCAAAAAATCATTGGGAAAAAAGCTGCCAAAGTTGTGCTAGTTCCCGCAATAATTGGCCCCGCAACCTCTCCTGTCCCTTTTTTTGCTGATTCAAAATTATCATATCCCTCTTCGAGATATCTAAATATATTTTCCACCACTACGATAGCATTATCCACCAACATTCCTAGAGCTAATATTAATGAAAACAAAACGATCATGTTCATGGTAATGCCAAGTGCACTTAGAATGATGAACGACAAGAACATGGAAAGGGGAATGGATATACCCACAAAAGATGCATTTCGCACACCTAAAAAGAATAATAATACTCCTATAACCAAAATAAGTCCAGAGATAATATTATTCTCCAAACTACTTACCATATTCTTTACATCTTTACTTTGATCGTTGGTGATTTTATAGGTGGTTGTAGGAGGCAAAGTTGGTAATGCTTCTTCTAAAATAGCACTCACCATATCATAGGTCTCAAGTATGTTTTCACCTGTACGTTTTTTCACTCCTAGTGTAATCACAGGAGACTCATCTAAGGTTGAGTATGTTTCTCTCTCCTTAAAACCAAAGATTACCTTAGCAATATCTCGGAGATAAATTGGTTTATTCCCGTTCACTTTCAACACTACGTCTTCTATCGGAGCAGTCTCTTGATATTGGCCTGGCACACGCAATAAAAAGCTCTTAGTTCCAACCGATATATCTCCACCAGGGATCGTAACATTTTCAGCACTAATTGCACCGATTATATCACCAAAGCTAAGGTTATAATATTTTAATTTAGCCAAGTCTACATCAACCTGTACTTCTCGTTCTAAGCCTCCTGTAAGATCTACTCCCAGGACCGTAGGAATTGCTTCTATTTTATCCTGTAAATTCTCGGCTATATTCTTTAGAATTTCTAAGTCATAATCCCCTGATAGATTTATTTGCATGATGGGAAACTCGCTCAAATTCACTTCCTGTACCAACGGTTCTTCGGCATCTTCTGGAAGCTCCGCCTTTGCTAAATCTACTTTCTCACGAACTTTTTCAAGAGCTTCTTCGATATCAATGCCCGTATCGAACTCTAAAACAACACTAGAATAACCTTCGGTCGATGTGGAGGTCATTTTTTTGATTTCAGAAATATTCCCAAGTTCGTCCTCTAATTTTCGAGTAACCAAACTTTCCATGTCCTCGGGTGAAACACCTGGATACAAAGTAACAACAAAAATATTGGGTACAGTAATATTTGGAAATGACTCTTTTGGAATAGT
Source organism: Balneola sp. (assembly GCA_002730655.1). Taxonomy (GTDB): domain Bacteria; phylum Bacteroidota; class Rhodothermia; order Balneolales; family Balneolaceae; genus UBA1275. The sequence continues at coordinate 3,266 of PCAT01000101.1, read as the reverse complement.
GAGATAGGATAATATTCCCATAATGGCGACTAATGCCACTAAAACCAAAACACTAATTCTGTTATTTATAGCAAAGGTAGAGAGCCAAAATTCTTTTCGATTTTTTGCGTTTGTTGTAGACATAATCCTTATTTGAATAATTTGTTTTAGTCGAGTGCAAATACGGGGGCTGTTGAATTGACCACATTAATTCGAACTCGATCATTCAAAAATGCCGAGCCTATGGTAATAATTTCATCTCCCGGCGCCAAACCTCGATTAATTACAACTTCGGTTTTAAAGGATGGTCCTAGTTCGACTTTTCGTTCAACTGCAATGTCTTTACCTTCTGAGTTAGTCCCCTTAACATACATCACGTACCCTTCTCCCTTTGAGTAAACAAATTCTTCACTAACTACTACCGCCTGATTCAGGCTTAGTGTATTAAGTCGTAAATTGGCAATCATATCAACCTTATAGTAGGTTTTTCCACTAGGAAGTCGGATATCTATTTTAAAGGTTCGATTCGATGGATCGATACTATTTGCCACGTATACAATGGTTCCTGCTAAAGTATCTTGTACTTGTGTATCAAACCATACATCCACCCGATCGCCTAACTCAACTACATTGGCATACCGAGCTGGTACTCCTGCAGAAATTACAAATTGATTGGCACCAATTAATCTTATAGCAGGCATTCCTGGTGCAACCATTTCACCCTCTTCCACAAAAATTGTCTCTACGACTCCAGTAAAAGGTGCGATTATTTCCGTATTCTCGAGATCCACTGACAATGAGGAAAGAGCTGATTTATTTTGATCATATGCATATTTAGCGTTCAAATAATCAATTTCCGACCCTATATTTTCTTCTTCATACAGTGTTTGAACCCGCTTCCATGTTGTTTCAGATTGAGCTACCATTGCCTCTAAACGGGCAACCTCTTGGCTTAATTTTGAGTCATCAATTCGTAATATAGTTTGACCTTTTTGCACTTTCTGTCCTTCACTCACTAAATGCATAAATACTTTCCCACTTACTTCTGCAGATAGTTGCACATCGTCTGAGGTTTCAACCGTACCAACTAAACGCAAAAAGCTATTAAATGGCTCTGAACTAAGCACTTCGGTTTCAACATTCACCATTTTGATGAGCTCTTCTGGTTCGGAACTTTCCATTTCGTCGGAGGAGCAATTATGCAGAGTTAAAGAGAATACTAATACTACAAATAGCATACTCCATCGAGTAGATGAGCTTGGACTTTGAAATACATTCTTAATTGGGTTTCTAAAAGATGAGTTCATGGATTATTAAGCAGTGATGATGTTACTGGAATTTTTTTTGCACATTTTTAAAATGTCTTAGAAATATATTTGGCTGGTATAAATATTATTGGATTCGAAGTATCTATAAAGAATTAATCAATGAGGGGTACTCTACCAATAGCTAGATCATAGCTAGCTTTTGCTGATAAATAATTAAACACGGTCTGGGCATAATTTAGTTCGGCTTCTCTTACTTGCAATAATGCTTCGGTCAATTCGAGCGTCGATCCTAGACCATTATCAAGTCGAATTTGAGCTCTGTTGTAGCCCTCTTTTACTTGCTCAACAGCTACCTTTCTAGCCTGGGCTATTTGAAGAGATTCATAGATTTGTTCCATAGCAGACTGCACTTGATGCGAAGCATTCTCTTGTGCTTGTAGCTGCTGAAGCAGTAAATCCTTTTTCGAAATTTGTACCCGTTGTAGGTTGGATATTCGCTCCCAACCAGAAAATAATGGCATACTTACACGCAAACCAATTGTCTGAAAACGTGCACTATTCTCAAAAAAAGTAGGTGAATCTGGTTCCGCTGCAGCCCACTGCAAATTATAATTTGCGGTAATTACTGGAAGTAAGCGAGCTTTCTCTGCTTTAATTTCTTTGTCTTTTAAGTTTAGAGAGGCTTGCAACAGCCGTAAATCACCTCTTTGTTGGCTAAGATCTAGGTCATCACCCATTAGTTGGCTTGGCAATTGAGTCATTCGATCAACTTGCTTAATCCCCGAATTCTCTGGACTAACTGCTTGCTCACTGTAAATATTAAACTGGTTTAAGTCACCCTTTAACCCGTACTCTAATTGAAGAGGAATTCCTATAATCAATGCTAATTCACGCTTAGCGTCCGCTATATCATATTTTGCTTGAATAAGGGACGGTCTTAAAATACTTAATTGAACATCTAGCTGCATAACATCATAGTCATCCATAAATCCCAATTCGGCTCTTTTTTTGTTTTGTGATAAATTTTCTTCTAAACGACTAATTTGAGCAGCTTGTAAACGTGCAATCTCTTGCCTAATGAGCACTTGGTAATAAGCTTGTCGAGCTTGAGTAACTATATTTTGTGCTGTAGCTCTATAATTTTCTGTTTGAACTGTCCTAAAAATAGTCGCTGTACTTACCCCTACCAATGCTGGACCTTGAAATAAGTTTTGTTCTACGGTGAAGCCACCTTGCCAATTGTTATCTGTTCCAAATGCTATAGGTACTAATTTATTAGGGTCACCATTTGGGTCAAATACTGATTCTGGGATAAAATTAACGGGTATCTCTATATTACGCGTATAATTCATGGACGTCGAAATATCAGGTAGCACATTAGAGTAGGCAATAAACACTAGCCGCTCTGCATCGTCTATGGATAAGAGTGCACGACGTAAGCCTGGATTATTAGCTAGAGCTATCGTCAATATATCTTCTAAATCCCACTGTGTATCGCTGAAATTTTTGTAAACGGATAAAGTGTCAGTCTGAGCATTAATCGTGCTGCTATATATAGTCCCTAAGAGCAAAAACAAACTTAGTAAAATGAAACTTGAGATTTTCGAGGTCACTGTTGACATAAATATTCGTTTAATTGAATTCATGAAAAAAATCTATTGTCCTATTGATAAAGTTTAGCATGAGTATTTATTCTTTATGAATCAGCAGCTATCCCACATCCGAGTATGTACATGTAAGCATTAAAAAGTTCATTCTCTTGCATCCCTATATGTTCTAAAAGCTTAAAGTGTTCATAGTTTTGATGCATATAACTTATTGTCACCACACCATGTGAGGTTGACCAAAATAAAAGGGCAAGTTGTTCGGCAGGGAAATCATTCTTTACTGAACCGTCATCAATTCCTCTTTGTATAGCCTCAACCACTAACCGGAAACCCTCTTGTCTATTTTTTGTACATAGTTCTAAATAATCACTTTCACTATCGCCCTCCGAGGAACTAAGATTATCCAAAAATT
>PCAT01000100.1 GCA_002730655.1 Balneola sp. | reverse complement strand
AGTAAATTAATTGCATTAGTAGGATCGTCTATTAAAGGAATATTGAATCCAAGCTCATCAAGCTGAGACATAACTCCTGCAAATGGATTTTTACTCTCTCCATCACTAGTGCTTACAGACTTAGAAGCAGTATCTTTTGCCAACTCTTCTGTCCCAGAAGAACCTTTATCAACTTTAGGAATATCAGCTTTTGAGTCGCCTGCCTTAAAAGCTTCTAATTCATAGCTTCCATAATCAATATGAAAATTATCGCCGCTAACAGAGATTTCTTCTAAGTCTCTTACCAAATCCATCACGCCCTTAACGGTTCCAAGAAATTCAGTAGTCGATTCTACAGCTGCCTTTAATTCCTTCCCACGCTGCTTATCCATACCTGCGTAGAAATCAGCGAACCAATTTGAAAGATCAATGGGAGAGACCTGATTATCTCCATCCATATCAAATGTCGAGACTAAACCAAGTTTGCTAAAAATCTCAGTATCAGAATAAAGCGCATCAACTACTGGATAAATAGGAGTTAAGATATCGTCGATGCCATCCACGACAGGGGAGAGCATATTTGAAACATAACTACCTAAATCAAGCTTGATATTATCAAAGTAAATTGAAGTTCCATTTTCGGATGCTTTTGTTGTATTTGAATAATCAAATAGTGGAAATTCACTCGCTAAATCAAAACTAAAAGATGGAATGGCAGCCGATCCATCTATAGTTGTTTCAACTCCAAATGACATAGCTGAATCACCCTGTATATCATAATTAAATAGATTCTTAATAGTTGTTGGGCTTTTTATTTGAGTAATCTCCTTAAAAGTTAAATCGCCATCACTACCAATACCATTATTTAGATCCAAATCTATAGTTACATTCATCTCAGTAAAAGCGTTCCTATCTTCACCAATTTGTGGATCATAAATTTGAACTTTATCATTCCCACTCTGCTGGTTTTTTGCATCTATCTGGAGGAAACCTAAACCACCAGTAAAACTAGCATCATCTGATAATGCAGCAGATAAAGAAGCACTTAACTTAGTTTTCTGTGCATCTGTATTCAAATAAATATAGCCATCATTTTCGTTGGAACTAAAAACTAAACCTAAATTAGCGTCATAACCATACGATGCATCAATTGAACCACTACTCTGCAAGCCAAAACCTGGTATGCCTAGCTGAGAATCAAGAGAAACGCTGCCAATACCGACTGTGTCTTTCCCAAAATTGAAATCAAGAGTTGCAATGAAATCAGGAAGTGTTTCCGCTGTAATAATTCCACTTGCAAGATCTTCAAAAGAGGGCTCAGTAATTGTGGCATATTGACCTTCTTCTTTATGACCAAGAATTGCTGTCAGTTCATCATTTATAAATGACTCTAATTTCCTAGGTGTAAACTGCCCTATAGATCTAATTCCATCAGTTAATGTATGAATAAATTCAGATACTCCAGAACCAGTTTTGCCATCTAGGTTTCCTAAAAGAGGTAAATTTAAGGTATCAATACCATCTTGGATATGAATTAAAGAATTATTAATGGAATCAGCGATTTCACCTTCTAAATATTTATCGACTACTTCTACACTTTGCCGGGTATTGTTTGTATAGTGGCTAGGCCTAAATCTCGCTTGTGTAATATCTGATTGCAAATCTAATAGGTTTTGATCTTTAGATATGACAGAGATTGCAGTAACTGTTTCATCTTTATTGATTGTTAATTCATTTTCTAGATGCAAAGTGAATGTTTGGAGTTCTGTATCTTCTGTTGCGGCAATTGTAAAGTTGAGTTCCGTGTTAGCAGGGATAATAACTTTTGTTTGATCAGTTCCACTTAATTTAAAAGAAGCTTCATAACTAAATTCAGTTGTACCATCTGTTTTTTCAGTAGATCCAATAAATGCTAATTTATCAATTAAATTTAAATCAAATGTATTGTAGTCAGTATCAGTAGAGATAAATTCGTATTTTAACTTTGCTCCATGAATTCCAGTACCAGCGTAATTCCCAGTCCCATCTTCGATTATGCCCTCATTCCAGCCATAAACCTCAAACATTTGAGGACTATACCAATCACTTGAACCAAATGTAATTGTTTCTTCAAATTTAACAAATTCACCTTGCTTTTTTGAAAGTTGAAAGATGTCTTTACCCTCGCTGTCTTTACCAATCGATTCTTCTGTAATCTTAATCGTCACATCTCCAGCAGGTTTAGTAAGCAAACCTACTGAGCAAACTCCAGGACCAACAGGATTTTCACTGACCCTTAGGAACTCTCCTGAAACCTGTGTATAGATTCCCGCAATGTCATTATTAATAATATTTACTGATGTTGAATTGTTTTCATTATCTTTTATTTCATAAGTATTATCTTCACTTTTAAGGAGACTTACTGAGAATGACTTGTCAATTGAATCTGCATATCTATCATCGATTGGTACAACAAGAATGTCACTAAAGGTTTGACCTGGTGCTATGCGTACTTCACCAGTAGTAACACCAGGACTTTGGGTGATTTTACTAATATTTTCAACTTCTGCACCATAAGGAAGACCCCCTCGTTCATCCAAAGTCAGACTATCTATTTTATATTTAACAACAACACCTGTTGATCCTGCAGAAGTTGGGGCTGGATCACTTAATTCAACTCTAAATCTCCCTGGTTCTGCCTCCTCTGAACTATCAACTATAGGAACAATTGTTGCTGTAGGTAAATCTTCACTAACAATGTCAATATGAATCGTATTGCTTACTTGATCAAAATTTGGATCGTCAGAGGTACTAATTATATTGAGTTGACTTGTTGTTATGTCTTCAACTAACTCATCATTAACAGATCTGATTTCAACACTTTGTATAATATCCCAATTTTTAGGAGTAAAGACTAAACTGTCTTGCATTCCTACCCCACGATTGCCAATTGTGAATTGTTTGTCGCTTGGAGTAAGATTTAAAGTAACTGGACTCGAGGGTTGGTTATTTAGGCGAAGTGTTACAAAACCATTTGAAGACTCTACAATTTCACTCTGAAGTATTCTCGCTTCAATAACTGGTTTATCAGTTTCTATAATATTGAACGAAATTGTGGAGCTTGGTATCTCATATCGTGCTTTATATGAAGAAGTATCTCCCTCAGAAATAGTTGATGGATCAATAGACGTTAGATCTAGTCCCTCTGTTGCATTGCTTACTGAGACTTTGACATTTTCTACCAGTTGGTCACTTTTAATATTTAAATCTTCAATTAAAGTTAAAGAAAATATTTGGGTTGAAGAATTATCTACGTATGAATAATCAAGAGTTGTACCTGATGGGATTCTGATAGTATCATCTGCTCTTTGTGTTGGGTCTAATTTTAAACTAGCTAGGTATCTATTCTCAGAACTAATATCAAGAACTAACTTATCAGTAATGTTTAAAAATATCGCTTGCTCTTCGTAAAATGGGTCAACACTTTGTACTTCTGTATGGATGGTTGCAAGAACATCTTCACTTATGATCGTATCGTCGATGGACTGAACTTGGAATTTTTGTGGTTGATCCCAATCCCAAGGCATGAATTTAAGTTTAATTCTTGAGGTGCCATCATTCCATTCATTAGTATGATAATCATATGATTTCAATACAGATTTTTTACTTTGATCAGTCTCTAAATAAAGCTGCACGGGAGCAGTTGGTTTACTAGTTAGTTGAACATAACGAGTAATAGCATCATCACCTTCATTAATAGTGAATGCTTTGCTATCAACTACTTCACTTGCCGAATCATCTAAAGAAAACTTAAATCCTGCATGATCATCATCAATAATATCTACCGTCGCATTTCTTTCAATTCTGTATTCTGCAATAAAATATTTAACACTTAAACCATCATCAGTAATCTCCTCATTAGGAACAGGTTCTATTTGAGTAAGATCCAATCCAATTGAGATATCACGACTATTTGATGTAACAGCAATGCCTTCAATAGTTTCTTCACTTTTGATAGTTAATTCATTTTGTAAATAAAGTGTGAAATTCTGTACGTCTGTTTCATCGGTTGCGGCAATGATGTAATTTAGTTCAGTGCCTGCAGGGATGGAAACACTTTTTCGATTTGTGGCACCTAATTTTAAAGAAGCAAGATAACTAAAATCTGTTGTGCCATCTTTGTTCTCACTAGATTTTACTAAATCTAATTTATCAATTAAATATAAATCAATCCCTGGATCAAGCAATTTATAAAGAGTAGTATCATGTCCAGTTACTAATCCCACTAATGATTGGTTGTAGCTGGAATTTAATCCATCCTCAGTCCAAGTTAAGCTACCAGTAGCCCTGGTCGATTTACTTCTATGGAAGGTCGTATCTTCTAGCAAGGTAAAGTTAGCGAGTGATACTTCCTGTGAAGTATTTTCATCAGTGCCTTGATCAACTCCAAATTTTAATTCTGTACCAGCTTTAAGGACAACTGATTCTCTATCAGTTTCAGTAAGACTAAGGGTAAGGAAATAATCATTATTAGAATCATTACTCTTAAAAATTTTATCTTGACCTTTTACTAATAATTTCAAACCTGTTGACTCTTGAAGCTTCACAGATATTGATTCACTTGATTCATCTATATTGTCATCAACCCCTTTTAAGGTAAGATTCGCTGAATCTTCTCCTTCTGGAATGACTAGGGCAAAACCTTTTGTTCGATGGAAGTACTCGGCTGGAATAATTTCCCTAACATATGTTTCTTCTAAATGATTTGGTCTCTCCCATAAAAGTCGTGCTTTATGCTCCTTATTTTTATATCCAATGTAGTCAAATGTTATATCAATGAAATCGCCATGCTCAAGAATTAAATCATTGACATGATATTTCCCTTTTGTGTTATTTGGCTTGTTAAGGTATTCCTCTCCATTAATTGTTAAAGCAAAACCACCAATGATTTCAGCGATGAAATTATAATGACCAGATTCAGGTATATAAAGATATCCAGACCAAGTTGATGTAAATTCTCCATCATTAAACCCTTCGAAAGTTTCGTTAATTCCATCAAAGTCTTTCTGTTCTGTACTTTGTCCTTGATTATCGATATATTGTGCAAGACCATTCATGAATGTTGAATTTTCTCCAGCAGAGAAAGTCACATCATTCCATTCTCCAGAACTGACAAATTGATCTCGGCTTATAAAAACAAGTGTTTCTTCAGTTGCTTTTTCTGAGAGCTTAATCTCAATATCAGAAGAAATGCTTCCTGACTCATTGATTGAAGAACTTGAAGGAGTCAAGAATTGAGCAATAGGGATGCTGGAATCTTCTGAAGTTTTTGAGAGTATATTTAAACTTTCATCAGCAGAAACTTCATCGTTATCCAAATTAACGACAGAGACGCTTACTTGCCTTAATTCACGATATTGAAGATCATCGCTTTTCACCTTAAAAGTTAGAAGCTTAGTTTGATCACCATCAATGATAGAGTCATTTACTCCCTCAATTTGAAGTTCCTGAACTTTATTCCAGTTTTCAGGAGTAAAAACTAGCTCGACTGGTTCACCTTCAAATCCGATAGGATTAGCAACTTTTAATTCATCTGAAGAGTATGAATCTTCAACTAAACTTAGAGTTACCGATGCAGTGGGTTTACTTTCTAGACGGATACCAACTGGTGTAAATGTACCTTCTTGTGGATCATTTTCACTGACAACAAAACTTGTAGAATTAACCCAGCTTGATTCACGTTCTGCCCCAATTGAGCTAAAAGCAAAGATTCCTACGCCAACGAATTCGTTGTCAGAAAGTATTGCTGTAGCTGTACCGGATTCAGATGTAAATTGATATTTTTTATTTTCAACCAAGTTTAGAGTAAGTTTCTCCTTATTCTCTGCATATTGATCATCAACAGGTCTCAAGAGAAAACTTGATGAGTACTCTCCTTTTGGGATAGTAATTACATAGCTATCTTGAGTAGATGATTTTTCAAGAGTATGAATAACATCGTTAGAGTCTCCCTCTAAGACAAAACCTTCACTAGCAGTTAAATTGAAAAATATATCAATATCACCTTCAGTTTCAGGTCTAGAGTCAAGAATTAGCTGGAATCCATATCTATTTAAGGATCCCTCGCTGTCATGAATCGCTTTTACAGAAACAATCGGTATATCTGGGGTGCTATTGATTACACTTGCTACAAAGAGAGATGTATTTGAATTATCTAATGGTTTTATTTCATCCTCAAATACTATCTCATCTGTAGATGTGGCTGTTACAGCAACTTCTTTTTTCTCTAAAGTTTTGATACTTAAATCATTTTTAAGTATTAACGTGAAGGTTTTTGCTGGGGTGGCTTGTGTCGCATCAGTGGCTTGTGTCGCATCAATTTTATATTGAAGTTCTGTTCCTGCAGGAATTAGAACAGAATCTCTATTCTTAGAAACTAATTGAAGAGATGTGACATAACTATTTTCTGCATCGATTGAAGTATCAGTCTTTAATTGGTCGACTAACTTTAACTCAATACCCGTCTCCCAGAGTGTTGTTTTAGGATCAATTAAACTGGAAACATAATTAAAAGGAATAACAGTTTGTTTTATTGCAGTATTATTAAAATACTTCTGATCATTACTATCAGTCGTCCAACTAACTGTAGTTGCTTGTTTCTCATCAATAGAATTAATTCTCGCTATTTGGGGTGTATCCCAATTTTCAGGAGTGAAAGATAATGTTTGATCAGAAGTGAGAAATAATATTTCACCAGAAGGATCAATCCAAGCCCCTGAGCTTGTTTTTAGAGTTACTGAAACCTTGCTTGTCGGCTGACTATTTAAGACAACATTAAGGGCAACATTATTATTGGAATCGGAACGTATTTCTTCAACATAACCTGATCTATTAACTGGTGTAATAGAAACACCTGCTTGATATGGGTATGAAGGTAACTCATAGATGGTTTTTTCATCATCTGTTCCATTGTCATATTCTGTATATCTAGGAGTATCGTTTATTGGCGTATCATTAATTTTTAAAGTAGCAGAAGCTGCTGTTTCATCAACTGTATACTCCTCGAAATAATATGTATATTCGATATCACCATTTTCTCTTTTCTTAACTGCTTGTAAGTGCTCAGGGATTGGCTTTATTTCTATCTTTACGCTTTCCTTCCCTTCATCGATTGCATCTCCAATTGCAGAAATGTATATTTTTGCTGATGTGGAATTAGGAGGTATGAAGAAATAATCTTCCGCTTTAAAAGTGTTATCCCACATCATATAAGTTGATGGGGAATAAAAATCACCAGATGAATTTGTATCTGTTATCCGGGTTGCAGTACTTTTGTCATTATCAATCGCATAATAGACATACATACCTCCCTCTGGAGTGGATACTCCACCAGTATCTACAACAAACCAACCCCAATCTCCTTCTATAGCATCTTCCACTTCTGTGATGCTTAATGTTGGAGAGGCATCACCAATTATGAGATCTCTTTCAAGATTATTGCTATCTGAATTAACTCCATAACCCTTGCCTGGTTTTAGAGTAGCTTTAATCTTTTCGGAGTCTTCACCAAATGAATCACTTAATACTGCTACTCCAATAGTGCCAGTTGTCTCATTATGATTACTATCTGTTTTCCACTCGTACTCAGATGAGCCAATACTATCGGCGTCTCTAAATGTTTTGAAGAATCCTTCATTATTTTTTGTATAAATTGCATAGTCATTAGTAGGGAAATCTACATTCTCTTCTTGACGATTCGCCTCCTCAGTGCGAAAGGTGTCTTTCTTAACTTTAATTCCATTATCGATATAAGTATTATTCTTTCCATAAGAAAGGGAAAAGTCTAAATCATAAGAACTCTGAGGTGAGATTGCATATGTATTATCATCATCTAACTGGCTATTAGCTACAAATACAAAACCAGGCTCTGTATTTGTGCCAGAAGTTGGTTCATCTATAGTATTTCCTGTTTTTGCAATTTCTTCTGTTAAGAACATTGCATCGGCAGGAATAGTCTCAAGCTTAGAGTCTCCTGGTTTTTGCCATTCTAGATGTGCTTGAGCGCCACCTAAACCTTGGTAGTAATCATATTGAAGCCATACGACATCTCCCTTCTCAAGATTTTCTACTTCGGCAGAAAAATAAGCCGATGGTTGATCTAACCAAGAATCAATAAATCCAATTGTATTACCATTTTCATTATTATTTTTAATGGTAAGTTTTACTCCATCATCTGTAGTTGTTCCAAATGTATATGTTCCGCTTTCAGGAATGGAAATATATGTTTCCCACCTAATAGAAAAGGAGTCTTTTAGGCTAAGTTTCTTAGAAAAATCATCTTTATTCTGATAATTAATTTCGGTATCTAATAAGGTATAGTCGGGTATTTGATTATCTAAGTGATATGTATTACTGCCATGATCACCAGTGTTAGGAAAATAAATCTTTTGAATAAGACCATTACCTAAGCTTATTTCTGACTCGTCTTCGAGAAAATAACCAGTTAATGTTTTTTCACCAGCTTCTACGATTTGAGTCGTTGTGGAGTTTAATTTAATTTGAAATTCCTTAATTTGATCGCTTAATTCATCGTCATCTTTTCTAATATGATCTCTATTAATTGCTACTTTAAATTCTTTAGATTGGCCACTAAAACCAACCCCCATCGCTCCACCAAAGTAGGGAAAACTTAAATCTCCACTACCAACATTGCTCAGAATATCTCCGCTATTAATTTTTTTGCCATCATAGAAGAGGTCAAAGTTTAGTTGAAAATATAATTCAGCGGGTACTTCCCGATCAAAAGTAAAAGTAAGTACAGGATCAGTATTACCTTCAACTCCATTGCTAATAGACAGATTCTCTAATTTATATTCTGATCCAGACCTTCCATATTCAACGATATAGTCAAGTTTAGTGGAACCGTCATAATCATTCCAATAACCGTTAGAGTAAATAGCAATATAATCTTCGTTACCTGAGTTATTTGGCTCTGTCTGATAGAAGTTTCCAAAGACATTATATCCAAACCAATTATCCCAAGTTATTAGCGAACCATCTTTTTCTCCACCAGAATATCTATATTCACCTTCCTTTTCTCTATCAGTAAGATTGTTCCAAATACTCTTATTCTTTCCCAAGTCTTTTCTAATAAAATCATTTATAAAATTATTCTCATCAGAGTCAAATATATCTAAAAGATGACCATCAACACCGTTCCAAGTTTTACTTCTAGCAAAAGAATCTGCATCTTTCCAAGTTTTATCATTAGAGTAATATTCGTAATAGTGTCCATTAGCCGTGTTGAATTTACCCTTGCTCATTGCTCTTATGTCTTTTATTTAAGTATATTCCACTGTTAGAAAATAATCTTTTTGATTATTGATATGTTTTGGATAATAAATTTAATTTAAAATCGGTCTTTTAGATTATGTTAGATATTTCCTTCATGTGGCCATGAGAAGTTAAGTAATCATTCATCTGAATCTGATCTTGATAGTTTGCATATTTTATATTTCCATCACTATGCATTAATGCTCTTAAATATGCGGTATCATCAGCTGTTTTCCAGTAAACCTCATAAACTCCATCGTTATCATAATCTCCAGAATCTTTTGGAATTAAATTATCATTCTGAAGATCATTTTGGAATCTATATTGACTATTTAACTCTAAGCGATCTATACCACCTAAATATCTATGAGGATCAACTGGATCCGACACTGGAGCAGGTGTAATACCATCAGAAAGATATCCATTATTGTCAATACCTTCTTGAACTAAGGGATCTACATAAATCCCAACAATTCGTGTTGAACCACCTTCGTTATAATCAGAAAAGTCAACAAGACCTGAAGTCGAATCAATAGAAACAGTTGCCCAGCGTCCATTCTTGTCATTCGTAAATATCATTTCTTGATCTCCATCACCATTAACATCAAGCATCGTTTGATAAAGGTAATTAGATGCATTTTTTAAGTCTTGTGTCTCATCGTTGGAATCTTGATCTGTTTTTGGAATCCCCTGCAAATTACCATCATAATCACAAATATGAGGCAGAGGATATTTCTCTCCTTCGGTATATGAATCTGTTTCATTTACTTTTCCAGATTTGGGATCTGCTACTTTTTCTAATATTGGTGCATCCTTGATTTGAAAAGAAGTATATTCTCCTTTAATTTGATCTGTCATTGAGAGGTCAGAAAACAATTCAACGTTTACTGTTTCAGTACCTTCAACTATTTGATCATTAAAAATAGTATGTTCAAAGCTGAAAGAACCATCTTCTCCGATTACAGCAACGTCAGAAATAGGGCCAGAAGAAAAATCATTTTCATCAATGCCTGTTCCAGTTAACTTCCAGATAACATTAGTGCCATTATCAATATTTGTTGTATTAACTGTAGTAATAATATTTTCACCTTCTATTGGTATCGAAGTTGAGTTTATATTGATTGAATAGGTGGGCTCAGCAACATCAATAACTTCTATATTCACTAATTGTGATGCTGATGAACCTAACAAATCGGTAGCATTAATATTGACAATGTATTTATTATTTCCGTCTTTATCTGTAGGATTTTCAAAATCAGGTTTTTCAATAAAACTTAAGAGGCCGCTTTTAGTATCAATAGTGAAAACGTCTTGATCGTCGCCTCCGTTAAGAGACCATTCAACCTCCATATCTGCGAGAAAAGTATGAATTTCTTTTGAATTCTCGTCAATGGTAAAATTATTTTCTGCAATATCATTCTCATTTAATTCAAGAACATTAATAACTTCTATATTCACTAATTGAGATGTTGATGAACCTAACAAATCGGTAGCATTGATATTGACAATGTATTTATT
>PCAT01000099.1 GCA_002730655.1 Balneola sp. | reverse complement strand
CATAGAATTCTTTCTTCAGGTAGACAATTTATTCGATACAAAAAGACATTACGGTATATATGTAGATACCGGTTTGGCTGATGAATCTACAGAACTACAAAGATATTTAGATGCAGGGACTGTTCCTGGTGGGTTAAATTCGTTGGAAGAATGGTATATAGATCAATCTCGAATGAGTTCACCTAGATCAATTAAAATTGGATTGAGTTATAAATTTTAAAAATATGAATTTAATGAAAATTTTTAGATTTAAAGCGGCTTTTATCGTTTGTTTAATTTTAAGCCCTTATCTGCTGTTTGCTCAACAAATTATACCAGATTCTGCAAATGGTGTGGTTTACAAGGGTGCTTTTGATAATATAGCTAGAGGTATTATCAATGGTAATTTGATTGAAACAAATTTTAGGAATCATGGAGAAATATCTCGTTGGGGTGATTTGCCTTGGGGTGTTTGGCCAAGGGGTATAGGTGGTCGTCATATTGATGGAATAGGAGTGGTGGTATCTGCATATGTAGAAGCAGTAGCATCTGACAAGGTATCTAGCCTAGAAGATTACATATCCATAACTTCAGACCCTGGGTTTCGAGCTGATACTTTATTAAACCCAGTAAGTATAAACTATCGAACAGCTGGAGCTAGGACGAGTCCTTACAGTGGAAACCTTTGGGGTTGGCTACCATTACCAGGTTTTAATGATCCGAATAGAATCGATCCAATAACACTTGGGAATGCGCCTTTACCAGCTTTATCAACTGATCATACTACTTGGCCTGACTTTTGGCCTGATCGACTTGCTGATCCAGACGATTCAGGATGGTCAGGTTATTGGAACGGTAGAGATGGTAAATTTCCTAGTTCTGATATGGAATCTTATTATGTAATGGATGACTTTTCCGATTACGAGTATGCTGTTGGTATTGAAACAGAAGGACCACATTCGAGTCTTGGTGTTTACTTCCCTAGTCCTAATGAAGATCCCACAATGGGAGGACTGGGACTTCAAGTTCAGATGAGATTGTTTCAATGGGCTAATATTTTAGCTGAAGATGCGATGTTTATTATTTACCGTATAACTAATAAAGGTGAAGATGATCAAATGAGACTCTACTTTTCACAGATTATTGACTACGGTTTAGGAAAAGATGAAAAAGATGACAATGCTAGTTATGACCCGTTTTTGGATATTGTATATGGTTGGGACTCAGATGGTTTAGCAGATCCAACTAATCCTGGAGAAACTGAATATGAATTGGGCTACACAGGTTTTGCATTTCTTGAGTCACCTGCAAATGATGTTAACGGTATTGATGATGACCAAGACGGTATCATAGATGAGTCCCGATTTTTGGAAAACTTCTTAGTATTAACAAGTCAAAATGAGATAGACAATTACGTTGCTGCTAATTATGATGCTAATCAGTTTGAACTTTTCTATGGTGAATCATATCAAGCTCGACCTGCTTATCAAAAAGGAGTTTGGTATACCACTGATGAGAATTTAGATTGGATTGGCTTTAAAGATGGAAATGACAATGGAATTTGGGATCCAGGTGAACAACTGAATAATGACGTTGGTGCAGATGGTTTAAGCCCATTTGATTTAAATTATCCAGGAAGAGACACAGGAGAGGGTGACGGTATGCCTACTATCGGAGAGCCTAATTATAATGAGTTAGACGTAGATGAATCAGATCAAATCGGTCTAACTGGATTTGATTTGAACACTCGACCATTTTATGAAAGTGGGGATAATTTACGAGATGATACATGGTTATTTACACGAATAGCTATGAATTTATTCTCAAATCCAGATTATGTAGAGCCATCAACAGTAGTCGCTAATGAGCCGTTTCTTTTATTTACATCTGGTGAGGTTGAGTTATTTTCAAAATCAAAGGTTAATGCTAAATCAACTGATTTTTTCTCAACCGCATGGATTTTTGGCGATGACGAAATCGACTTCTTCAAAAATAGAAGGACTGTTCAAAATATTTATAATTCAGATTATAATTTCGCACAGCCGCCTATAATGCCAACCTTGACTGCAGTACCTGGTGATGAAAGAGTTACATTGTCATGGGATACATTGTCTGTGAGAAGTTTCGATAGATTTTTGCAGGATTTCGATTTTGAGGGTTATAAGTTATATAAAGGAACTAATGCTCTTTTATCAGATGCACGTGTTATTTCGGATGTGAATGGAACACCTAAATTTTATAAACCATTAGCTCAATGGGATCTAGATAATGATATATCTGGTAATATATCTGTATTGGATGGTGAAGCTATTTATAATCTTGGCACTAACTCAGGATTAGAATTTTATTATGTTGATGATGATGTAACTAACGGTAAGATTTATTATTACGCTATTGTTGCATATGATAGAGGAATCCCTTCTTCAGGTGGAGATGATCCAGGTATTGATCCTCAAGAAAATACCTTTAGAGTAGAATTAAGTGGGGCAGGTACTGTTTTAGGTACTTCAATTAATACAGCTGCTGTAATTCCAACTACTAATCCAGCTGGCTATGTTAGTGGTGGTACTGATAGTGATCTGAGTAAAGTAACAGAGGGTACTGGGACTGGATATGCAAGCATTAATATCGCAGTAGAAGAATTAATAGACGATACAAAACTATATGAAGTTAGTTTTTCAGATTCAGCTGCAGATGTTGGTATACAAAGAGTAACTGCAACATACGAAGTTAAAGAAGTTGGTGCTGAAGCACTTATTCCGTCAAGTGCATATTCAAGCTCAAGTAGTATCGTAGATGGATTCATAATTAATTTTTCAAATGATACACCCGGAGATATTATACCTACAAAAACTGGTTGGGTTTCTAATGAGGGAGGAGAAAATGAACTTTTTGGTTTAGATGCATCACAATTAGATGGACTTACTACTAAATGGAGTCTGACAATAACTCCAGATAAAGACGGAGATCTCACAAACTTTGTTAGAACTGATCATGATTATGAACTTTTATTTGTAAATCCAGAAGATAGTACATATCGCCCACCGCTACTTTTTGGAGGCGGTTTTAGCCGTTTCGATATTCCATTATTTGCAAAAAATTTAATGACTAACAAGCAGGCTGATATATTTATTATTGATGCTGATGATAATGATGAGATTAACCCTGGTGATCGATTATTTGTAGCAGAAAGAGATGAAGCAAATAGAATTAAATATAGGTTCACTGTTGACATCCTTTCTTCTAGTGAAAATGTTGCGCCTGTACCTGGTGAAAAAATTAGAATTTCAACCACTAGAGCATTTGGTAGCGATGACAAATTCCGTTTTACAATGAGGCGTCAAGCTATAGATGCTGATAAAGCTAAAGAATCTTTAGAGGACATTTTTGTTGCTCCTAATCCATATATAGGAGCAGCCTCTTGGGAAAGAGCGAGTGGTTCTATAGGTAGAGGTGAAAGAAAAATTGAATTTTTTAACTTACCGTTAGAGTGTACGATAAGAATCTTTAATATTCGTGGTGAACTAGTTCGAACTATTGAGCATGAAGGATCAATGGAAGATGGTTCAGCCTCATGGGACTTAAGGTCAAATGATAGTGAGGATGTAGCTTATGGTATATATTTCTACCATGTTGAGGCTCCAGGAATCGGTGAGTATATAGATAAATTTGCTGTAATTAAATAAACCAGGTAATAGTTAGAATTATGATTAAGAAAATTATACAAATTCCAATTATAGTAGCACTATTTGTTACTCCATTAGTAGCTCAATCTGGGGGTGAAGAAAGTAGAGTAGGAACAACAGCTGCACCTTTCTTAACGCTTGGTGTTGGAGCAAAAGGACATGCGTTAGGTCATGCTAACACGATAAATGTCTCAGGCGCAGAAGCAATTTTTTGGAATCCTGCTGGTATGGCTATTCAAAATAAAGGAGATTCATTTAGTTCGAGTTTTATCAGTATAACCGAATATTTCGCAGATGTTGATATATATGGAACCGGTATTGTTGTACCTATTGGTAAAAATAAGGGGCAAAGTCTAGGTATAGGTTTACATTTTGTCGATTATGGTAGGATGGATGTTACCACAGTTGAATTACAGGATGGTACTGGTGCAACATTTGGTGCACATGATTTAAGCATAGGTGTATCGTATGCTCAAAAGCTTACAGATTCATTTCATTTTGGTGGTTCCGTTAAATTAATTCAGCAAAAGATATATGACATGTCTGCTGAAGCTTTTGCAGTGGATTTAGGATTTTTACTTAAGACGAATTATTTAAATGGTTTAACCATAGGTGCTTCAATAACTAATTTCGGTAGAGATATGCAAATGTCCGGTATTAATTCGGAGACTTATGTAGATCTAGACCCAACTAGTGAAGGGAATAACGAAGGTATAATTGGCAATATAAAATTAGATAACTGGGAATTACCTTTATCCTTTAAATTTGGATTAATGGCACCTGCAATTAAAACAAAAAATCTTGAATTATTATTGATGAGTGAGGTTCAACAAACTAACGATAATAAATTAAACATAGATTCAGGTGCAGAGTTAAGTTATATATCCAATACTGTAAAATTTCATATGAGGTCTGGATATAAAGATTTACTGCTTGGTAATAATGTTGATTCTCATTTTACATACGGGATAGGTTTAACTTTGAAAACTTCAACAGGTATAGGTATAGGTGTTGATTTTGCACAGGTACCTTTTGAGTATCTAGGACAAACCTCTATAATTGATGTTAAGTTATATTATTAGATAATTCAGCATTTTCAACGTGAGTATCCTTATGGGGATAGATGAATGATGAAATCTATTTGCCTTGTATTGTTAATTTGTCTGATAACTAGTTGTTCCAAAACAATAGAAATAGACAGAGATTTTAAAATTTTATTTAAAGTAAATGGGGTTGAAAGAACTGTCTATGATTTTGAAAGTTCTTATGTAACACACCTAATTTCTACAGGTAAAAATGATTCACGTAATGAAAGAGAGACATTTCTTACAGAAATGATCGACGAGATTTTACTGGCACAATCGGCAATAGATAAAGGATTTACAAGCCATTTAAAATATCAAGCAGCTATCGAATATCAACAGCGTAAATCAATGATTGATACTTATTTTGTTGATATGATGGAAGACAAAATTGAACCTTTAACTGATGATGAAATTAGATTAGCATATGCCAAAAAGCAAAGAACAGTTTATATTCGACAACTTTATTCAAAAGATCGAAAAGATTTAGAATTAGCATACGATTCTCTTAATTCAGGCAAAAATTTTATAGATGTTGCAAATACTTTTTATGAAACAGAAGAATATGATTCATCAGCGGGTTATCTTGGTCCAATAAGTTATTTTGGTATAGACGATGTAGTTGCTGAAGCCGCTTATTCAACTAATCAGGGGCAATTTACTAAACCAATAAGAAGCAGATTAGGATATCATATCATTTATGTTGATCATATCACTTATCCAGCAATATTAGCTGAAGATGAGTATCTATATCGTAAACAGGGTATTGCAAGTCAGATGCGTCTTCGAAAACAGAGATTGGTGTCAAATGATTATATCTTTGATTTGATGAGCGGATTAGATGTTCAAACCGATAACACTAATCTAAGATTATTACGTGAGGTTATCGCTAATATTGAAGATGCTGAATTAATACGACAGCCAAATAAATCAGAGAGCTCAGAATTATTCTGGACCGATGAACGAGTTGAACAATTATCAAATTTGTTTGATCGAAATGCTATTTTAGCTACATATAAAACAGATCAAGGTATACAAGTATTTACTTTTGGAGAATATTTGAGCTGGTTACCTTACTTATCCTTTCAAGAATCAAAAATTCGTTTAGGTGCCTCTGTTGGAAGAGGTATGAGAAATCAAGTACTGTATGAGATGGCTTCGTTTGAAGATTATCACACTGATAGTAGTGTAAAAAAGAAAGTTGAAATGCGTTCCTATGAAATACTTTCAGACTTATACCAGTATAGCATAACTATGGATGCCTTATTAGATACCTCTCAAGTCGAAGTACCTGAAACCTTTAAGTCGCGCCTTATTTCCTCTAGAAACTTATTACTCAAGGCTAGCTATTGGAAAATACCCATGTCTAACTTTGAAAAAACAAAACAATTGAAAGATCAGATTGTTAGTGGAACTTTACCTTCTTCAATTCAAGGATTTACTGAGATAATAAACTCAACTATTGATATAAATGAATATGATTATGATTTAGTCAAAAAAAGCAATCTAAAACAGCCAATTATAGCTTACTCTGATGAACAAGGTTGGATTTTATTACAAGTTGATGAACGAGAAATTATCGAAATATCATCTGAAACAAACTATGATGATTTACAGAAATCTTTTAAAGTATTTGATTCAATTAGAAAAGAACTTGATTATTTAAGGAGCGAAGCCAATATAGAGGTTGATAGAAATTTATTCGAAGAAATTTCAAAAATATGGGCACTTAGCTAGTTTTGATTTTTCTGTTGTGTAGCTAAAAATTTTTGGAAATATTCTTGAGCTTTTAGTGTATCACCATTCAATATATGATATCGAGAGAAATTATATAATAATCGGGGTGAACTAGGCGTACGTAGCTCTGATTGATTGAGCCAATATTTTGCTTGTTGGGTGTTCTCTTCTAATAAATATAAAGATGAAAGTAAGTCATAATATCGGGGATCTTTATTCCCGTCATTTATAACTTTGTATAAAATATTGATCAGGTAGCCATCTTTTTCCCCGCTATTTAGAGTAAACTCGATACTATTTTCAATAAGACTTCGAGATTTAAGTTGCCATTTGAGTAGGTCATACGAATGCTCAACAATAGAAAGTGTATCATTTCGTTTTCTTGCTTCTGATAGAACTTCAGTCAGTGCGATAGGTATAAATATATTCTCTTTTGAAGCGATTGCTGCTATCGAATCAATATAATTTGTGTTTAAATAGCTTTCGAAAATGCGATTAAAAGATTTTAATTCATCGCTAATGTCTACATTTTTTTCAAAAGGGTATCCCACTAATAATCTGGCAATCCTAATTTCTGCATAGGCTTTTTCGAAGCGGCTAATATTAGCTGGAGGACGAATAGGATTTAAATTTATATAATTTTGTAATTTTGGCAATTTTATAATTGCTTCGAAGAAGCTGTCTGCGATATATTTGTGTCCTTGTTGATTTGGATGTAAATGATCAATAAAAAGTGAGTTATCCTCGATGCCACTTATTGATTTATTTCTAAAAAGTTCTTGAATAGGAATTAACTTTGCTGAACTTTCAGTAGTTATTTCATTGATTACATTATTAATATCTTCTGGGGCTCTGAATCTTGTTCCGTCTAACTCTTTTGCTTTTAGAAACTCTACTAATGCCGCATTAGGTTTATCCTCCTTTAATATCATTTGTGCTTTTTGATATGTTTTTAGGACCTCTGGACTATCTCCTAATGGAGTCTGATCTTTTAAATTTGAAGCAATTGTACCTATAAAAATGGGTATCTTTTTATTTTCAAAAATTTTTACGACATCACTTATATTTTTCAAAAATTGTTCTATACCATGATTATAAATCTCTGAGTCTTTAATTATGTTTGATTGACTAATTACCTTAGCCATCATTGTACGTCTTTCATTGATATTTTTACTGTCTACATCATATTGAAGTACTCCTTCTAGCATTTGAAATAGACGCCAATTTTTAAGCCATAAAATTAATCTTTTTATTAGAATTGAATTAATAAAACCAAATTGTGTCGTAGCTGCACCGAAAGAGCCATAATATTCATTATGACCTGCATAAATCAGTATTGCATCTGGATCATAAGGTAAAACTTTTTTTGCTAGATCATGAATTACGTATGAATTAACAGCTGTCATACCCAAATTCACTACTTCAATATTCAAACCTTCTGTATTTAAAAGAAGTTGTTGTTTGAGTTGGTTTGGGAAGCTTGTATAAAAATTATAAGGAAAGCCTTCTGTGCTAGATCCACCAAACACAAAAATTCTAAAAGTATTTGTTTCTTTTATTTTTTTAAAAGGATTTGGGGCAATTACTGGAACAAATGACGGAAAATATCTTTCTATATATTTATTATTGGCAATAAGATATTCAGGTGTGTTAGGTGCATCCACAAAAAGATGCTGTTTTTCTTTTTCATATCCTCCTACTATAAGTATCAATTCTATAATCAGAAATAAAAAAACTGGAGTAAAAAAAGTAATTAGCCAAAATATTCTGTTTTTATTCTTTAAGGACATAATTACATATAAATTTTATGATTAAAATCATGCGAAATTAATTAATTAAAAAAGCCTCAAACAATTGTTTGAGGCTTTAAAATTTATTAACCGAGTTAGTTTTGAATTGGTGGTGCTTTCGTTTCATTTAGCTCAGCTTCCAAAGCTGGTAAGATATCACTCATTATACGTCTAAATTTAGATTTCGCGGCAATAAATTCTGATTTACCAATACTTAGCATTTCCTCATGCATTTTTGTTGGTGCATGTGTAGATGTGTAAAGATTTCTTATTCCAACCATCATGCGATCATTAGAATTAGGCGGACTTTGTTCACCTACTTCATTTTTTGCTTCACTACCTTGCATTAGTTCTTGTAATTCTAACAATTGCATGTGTGTATTATGTAGCTTTTTGTTGAGATCATTCGAAGGTCTAAGTGCTAATTCATGAGCTCTTTTCATTGCCTTTAATCGATTCATACTTTTTTCATAATCTTGCATCGTTATTGTGACCTCTCTTTGAAATGCAATGATCTCATTCTGAAATGCTAACCGTTTTTCGAAACTAGGTCCAGGAATACTAGCTTCACGCAGAGGGATTACCTCAAATTCAATAGGGTCATCTAGAGAGGTTACCACGCCAGCTTCAACCTTGGCTAAATGTGCTGTATAGGTGCCAGGTACGGCCATGAAACCGCCACCAAACCATCCACCTCCACCACCCCGGCGAACAAGAGAAACCACATTCTGAGAAGCTAAACGAAGATCCCATGTAGCTCTATTAAGCCCTTTTCTAGCAGAACCTTTTACGGTTTGAATAACATTCCCGTCCGCATCGGATATGCTAATGCGAATGTATGGCTTATTTTCTCGCATTTCATCTTCCAGTGCATCCCAACCAGGGAATGGAATATCTTGATCGGCCGCTATGGCTCGTTCAGACTTCATTCGTTCTGCTTTTTTGGTAGTTAGACCATCTTTTAAATAGTAAGTAAAGGTGGCACCAAATTCTGGATTCTTAGCAGTGAAAAAAGAAGCTCCAGGATCAATTTCTACCGCACGTGGCATAAACCATTTAGCTGGGCGCGTTGGGAATAGATCAGCGTCTTTTGCTAACATTTCTCTCGAGATTTCTCGGAGTGGACTAATGTCATCTACTATGTAATATCCTCGGCCAAAAGTTGCAGCTATCAAGTCATTTTCACGCCGCTGGATGGTTATATCACGTACTGATATGGTTGGAAGACCTGCGTTAAATTCTATCCACTCATTGCCACCATCTAAGGTGAAATATACCCCGAATTCCGTGGCTGCAAATAAAAGATTTGGGGCTACATGATCTTGTACAACTCTCCAAACTAAATGCCGCTCAGGTAAATCACTAGAAATAATGGACCAAGATTTCCCACGGTTGGTACTTTTGATAATGTAGGGAGTAAAATCTCCATATTTATGATTATCCAAGGCAGCATATACCGTACTAACATCGTGTAAATCGGCTCGAATATCATTTACAAAAGCGGTTGCTGGAATACCTTTAATACTACCCACTTCAATTTTATTCCAGCTCTCTCCACCATTTTCACTTACTTGAATAATTCCATCATCGGTACCCACGTAAAGCAATCCTTCTTGTAAGGGAGATTCTCCCAAGGATGTAATGGTGTTATAGTCAGACATGGCATTCATATCCCAGGCATTATCCCAACTTTGTATGCGTCCCATAATAGGGAGATTCATTCGTTCTTGGTCACGACTTAAATCTTCAGATATCGGAGTCCAAGAATCACCTCTGTCATCAGATCGCCAGACTCTATGAGAAGCAAAATAGAGTCTTGTTGGACTGTGTGGACTAACTAATATAGGAGCATCCCAATTGTACCGTTCATAATCTTCCCCTTCAAGAGGTTGTGGCTGGATAAAGGTGACGGTTCCAGTTGCACGATCGATACGATGTAGACCACCTCTTTGTGTTTCACCATAGACAATATTGGGATTACCAGGTTCGGTTGCAGTATCGTGTCCGTCTGCAAATAGAATATGTTTCCAATCTGTATTTCGAATACCTTCAACTAAATCTGTAGCTGAAGGGCCTTCATGAGTTCCGTTATCCTGTGTTCCACCATATAGGTTGTAGAAGGGGAGTTCATCATCTACGGCTACCTTGTAATATTGTGTTAATGGCAGATTACCAATATATCTCCAATTATTGGCATGATCATAACTTTCATAGACACCACCATCGCTACCCATTAGTAGATAATCAGGATCGTCGGAGCGGAATGCCAGTGCATGGTTATCTGAATGCTTATTTCGTTCGGGTAAGTTGCTGTAGGTGCGACCGTGGTCCTCAGATACAATCGTCCGAACATTCATAAGATAAATTCGCCCAAAGTGATGGGGTGACGCATATAGCTCTTGATAATAATGAGGTCCTGTTCCACCTGAGACCATATCCGACATTTTTTTCCAACTTGCCCCTCTGTCTTCGGACATAAAAAGACCACCTTTGGTTCGATCTAGCTCTATTGCTGCATATATAATATCAGGTTGTTGTGGTGATATCGCTAGCCCAATTTTTCCTTTATTAGACCCAGGAATACCCTTTTTGAGTTCCATCCAAGTTTCACCGCCATCAGTAGATTTATGAATACCTGTGCCAGGTCCGCCGCCCATGTAAGCTGCAACTGTTCTGTGGCGTTGCCATGTGGCAGCATAAAGTACATCAGGATCACTAGGGTCTATGACCATATCAGTAACACCAACCCACTCATCATCGCCTAAAACCTTGTACCAATTAGAACCTCCATCTGTCGATTTGTACAAACCACGTTCTCCTCCAGCATTCCATAATGGGCCTTGTGCAGCAACCCATATCACATTAGAGTTTTCAGGATGAATTACCACTTTAGAAATATGTTCCGAGGCAGTTAAACCCATGTTAGTCCAGGATGCACCGGCGTCGGTGCTTCGATAGACCCCATCTCCAAATCCAACATGCCGGCCACCTACATTTTCTCCTGTACCTACCCAGATAGTATTGGGGTTATTTGGATCAATGGTCACACTTCCTATAGAATAAGAAGATTCTCTATCAAAAATAGGAGTCCAAGTTATACCAGCATTCTCAGTCTTCCAAACTCCTCCAGAGCCGACAGCTACATACCAATGGTTTTCGTCATCGGGATGAATAGCAATATCAGAAATACGCCCAGAAGCAAAACCAGTACTTACTCCACGCCATTTAAAAGCTGAATAATTAAGCTTAGTAACATCTGTGGTTTGTTGTGCAAAAGTGGAAGGTATGAGCATAAAAAGTAGAAGAGCCCAGCTCAACATCCACAT
>PCAT01000098.1 GCA_002730655.1 Balneola sp. | reverse complement strand
TTCTCTAGCAAATGTGGTATCTATAATCATTTATCTAAATTGGCACTTTCAGCTAAGTAGACTGTGTAAACAAAGAAAGTACGGCGTTAGTATACATGTATGGACTAGATTCTTTTACCAAATTTTGAAAATGATGTACCAGCCTATTCCAGCATACAATCCGGCTAAAATGTCATCTAATAATATACCAAATCCTCCGCTCAATTTCTGCATACTATTCACGCCTAATGGTTTCCAAATATCAAATAGTCGGAAGAATACAAATCCCACCAAGAGATGGATTATACTAAGTTCCTCGCCATTCAAGCCCACTGTCCAAAGCCAGGCCCATAAGCTAACTCCCATACCAGCCCATTCGTCTACTACCATGGCTCCAGGGTCTTTTCCCCAAGCCGCTTCAGCTGCTGATACAGTCCAGAAACTGGCGACTACACTCAATACTGTAAAAACAATTAAGAAAGGGATTCCTGATACCTTAAATCCGAAAAAAATGAGCACTGAGGCAACAACACTTCCCACTGTGCCAGGGGCAATTGGGCTGTAGCCAGAACCAAAGCCAGAAGCTAGGAAGCGTTGGATAGAAGCAAGCATGGTGTCTAAGCTAGTTGAAACAAATGTCGATTTTGGCTTAGATATTGAACGCCGCTATATACTGTTATACTGGTCACAAGAACTAATAGCCAAAACATAAGATCGGTACTTAAAATTAAAGACACCCAATCCCCTAAAAAGATAGGAGCACCTTTAAATACCCCAAGAGCAAGACCCATATATAGGAATATCATCTGTACCGTAGTCTTTAGTTTGGCCAAGGAACTGGTTTGTATCTCTATTTTTTTTCGCTGAGCCCACAAACGTAGTAAAGTGATGGAAATATCTCTTATTGCAATGGCGATTATTGCCCACCAAGGAAACTGATCGGCAGCTATAAAAGGCAGAACGGCAAAGCCACTAAGGGTAAGTAGTTTGTCTGCAAATGGATCTAAAAACGCACCTATAGATGTTTCGATATTGTATTTTCGTGCGTAATACCCGTCAAAAAAATCGGTTATTGCCGCAATGATATATACCCCAAGTGCAATTAGCTTTATCCAAAGTTCAGGTTCGAAAAAAAGAACCAAAAAAATGGGGGTTAATAATATGCGTATCGTACTTAGTATGTTCGGAAGACGCTCCATGAAAAGAAGATACTATTTTTTTATACCACTTTAGAGTAGTAAGGTAAAAGCAACATTAGAAATTGAATTGTTGGCGACCTTTGTGCGATTTACTTCGTATTATGTTATTTCGAGTTCTCGGTCAAAAAATCCCAATTTACAAATATGATTGCGCACCTTATTTCAATTGGAAATGAACTCTTGGTTGGAGATACAGTGAATACCAATGCGAGTTGGTTAGGGCTATTTCTTCACGATAGAGGGGTTCAGGTTACTCAGGTTTACACGATTACCGATGAACCTGAACAAATTAAATTCACTATTCAGCAAGCTTTAGACAAGGCTGATTTGGTCATATCTACTGGCGGATTAGGTCCTACCTTAGACGATGTTACGAAAAAAAGTATAGCGGAACTATTTGGGGTAGGTATGCGTCATGAAAAAAGCGTAGAAGAGCATATTAAAGAACTTTTTCATCGCAGAAATCTCCCATACTCCAAATCCAATCAAGCTCAGTCACTGATACCTAATAATGCTGAACTACTTTTTAATGCCACTGGAACCGCACCAGGTATGTTGTTCACTGAACAGGATTCATTACTAGTTGTTTTACCGGGCGTACCCCATGAAATGAAGCATCTTATGACCACGCAGGTTGCCCCAAAATTGCAAGATTGGGGAAGCTTGAATATTTTTGAAACCCGCTATCTTAAAGTAGCAGGTATTGGAGAGAGTCATTTGATTGATAACTGGTTACCTAATATTGAGTC
This sequence comes from Balneola sp., assembly GCA_002730655.1. Lineage (GTDB taxonomy): Bacteria > Bacteroidota > Rhodothermia > Balneolales > Balneolaceae > UBA1275. The sequence continues at coordinate 6,555 of PCAT01000098.1, read as the reverse complement.
CTTATTAAATGAATCCATCGATCTGGCTTTTTTACCTTCTAAAGGGCAAGTGTGTTTACGACTCACCGGTCGCGGCCAAACTCGCGAGGAGGCTATTAGTCGGGTACATAGTTTGAGCTTGGAGATCAAGCAACGGTTAGGGAACTTGATTTATAGCGACAAGAAAGAGGATACATTGGATCTTGCGCTAGGACGCATATTGACCCAATATGGATATCGTTTGGCTACAGCAGAAAGTTGTACAGGAGGGTTAATGGGACATATGTTGACCGAAACCCCAGGTTCAAGTGCCTATGTGCAAGGCGGTATAATTGCTTATAATAATGCAATAAAAATGAGCCAACTTGGGGTTGACGCAAGCGTAATTGAGCAAAAAGGGGCTGTTAGCGCAGAAGTTGCGTTACAGATGGCCAAAGGGGTTGCTAAGCGTATGGGTGTGGAGTGTGGTATTTCTTCTACTGGTGTAGCGGGCCCGGGAGGTGGGAGTCCCGAAAAACCAGTTGGAACCGTTTGGATTGGTTTTTTTACTCCTAATCAACACTTTGCTGTGCGGGCCGAATTTAGTAACTCCCGTAGCTTAAATAAACTACAATCTGTGATTACCGGCTTTGAAATTCTGCGGCGATGCTTGTTGGGCATGGATGAGTTACCTTACAATCTACAAAAGGTGTATTCAGACTCTCTAGAACTAGTGGATCAGGCTAAGAAGGGGCAATCGCAGACATTACCAAGTGAGGATTCCATGCATTTATGAACAAATCGGCTTCCATAGGGCGTCTTCGATTGCTAATATTAGGCTTATTTTTCCTAAATTTAGAGGCCATTCAACAGGTTCAGGCGCAGCCTAATATTTCTGGCTTGGGAAGTATTCAATCGGATACAGCAGATTTAGCTGCGATGCAAGAAGGTTTGGAAGTGCTTGGGATTATCCCTTGGCATTGGACCAACCGCACTAAGTGGGGGGCGTGGGAAGTTGCCACTGATAGTTTGTTGCGATGGGAGCATTATACCGACGGACATGTATTATGGGCACAGCGCAGTGATGTTATAGCATATGAGCTGGGCACTGTTGGCCGTCAATCAGGCCATTATGTGCAGGGGTTTGGACCTGGTGATCAGAAGGTTTACCTGGAAGGAATTGATCTTAGTAATCCCATAACGGGTCTGAATGAGCTGCAATATGTACCTGTACATAAGGTGTCGAGTATTCAAGAGCTGCCCTCACATCGCCTGCGCTCGGATTGGCATTTACGTGATTATTATCTCATAAAGCCCATTAGTACACTCAACTACGATGAATCTAGTTATACCTACCGCAATTTGGAATTTGGAGTTGGGCATAATTTTTCAGAGCGTAGCCATTTGGAGCTATCTTTTTGGGACCGTCGTGCGGGTGGTAATTATCCTGTTAATGAACTCAAAGGGAGTCAAATGTTTGCTAAGGGATACTATCATCTAAGTAAAACTTTACGCTTAGATGCTTGGGCGGCGAATAATTCCTTTGAAGCCGATGAGTCTTTTGGTTATTCTAATTCGTCCGCTGCCTTTCCATTTTCAGAGTATGGCCCGATTCCTCGTCGTAACTCTGTGAGCAGTAGTAGTTCTCGAAGTGACTGGTTTGTGCGTTTAGGACATCGACTAGACTCTAGTTCATTGGCTTCTACATCCTTACAAGTAGGTCGAACTAACCACGAATTCACTTTGCCTTTTAGCGCTGATACTACGGCATGGAATATCCGCGCTCTTTGGATTACTGGTGCTACCGAATTGGAAGGATCTAATTGGGGGCTTAGTGCTGAGGGGCGTTGGTCGGGCTATACCAATAGAATACATTCAGACACAGGATTTCATACCATTAAACGATCAAACTGGTGGGAATCAAATGCTAACCTACTGGGATATTGGAAGGTCCTACCAACTGTGAATCTTAGATTAGGATTGGAGCAGGTTTTCACTGGCGATCGTGGGTCTGCTTTAAGTGGATGGGTGAGCCTAGACTTTGAAAATAAGGTTATTAAGACGAATCTACGACTGGGACAAGGATTACAACTCCGGAGTATTCAAGATCAGTATTGGACATCCAATAATTGGCAGAATGATGGAATCAACTATAAGGACAGTCCACTTCAAGAAAGCCAATATATTTTAGGATCGGTGAATCTTTGGCCGGAACGCATCCTTTCTATATGGCTGAATGCACGATATAGCTTAGAATCGGGGACTGCTTTGTTGGCACCTTCTAAGCTAATTCAGGAGGAGATGCGAGTTTATTATGCAAAGGAACATAGTTTTTGGTCTACAAGCGTGGGGCTAGATGCCCATTCTTCACGTTGGGAATATGGATTGAGTGCAACGGCATTTAGTCGAGGTAATGGTCAAATTCAAGCGCAATCTGCTGAACTTTTTGAGACCGATATGCAGTTTCGTTTACGCTCTCACGCTTTTTGGAAGGATTATGTATTTCAACGGGCTGCCTACACTAAAATGGGTGTTCGTTTATATGGCTCTCCGTTAGCTAGTCGCAATTTAGCTTTTGATACCGCAGCTCAATGGTGGTCTGTGCAACAAAATGGACATGCTGAACAACCCGCATTCCTTCGGGCCGATGTTGAAATATCTTCTAGAGTACGCTCTATGATGGTTTTTTTGCGATGGGAAAATGCGGCCCAGGGATTCTTGGGCCCAGGATATTTTGGAGCGGATAGCTTTCCTATGCCGGGTCGAAGATTGATAGTAAGTATTAAAGCGATATTTCGAAATTAATTCTATTTTACATTAAATAGTTAACAAGTTATGAGTTATTTATTAAAAGAAGGCATTGCTGGGCTTAGACGAACAAAATGGGCGTCAATGACATCTATTATATCACTTAGCTTAGCCTTATTGCTCATTGGGATACTGTTTAGGCTCTCTTACAATTTATATGATAGGGCTTTAAGTCTTCGCGATTCTGTCGAATTAGAAGTTTTTCTATATAACCTAGATGATCAAGATATTAAATTAATGGAGCAGGCATTGTTATCTTTAGATGAGGTAGAAGAAATAACCTTTATTTCCAAAGACAGTGCCGCTACAATTATGAGGTCTGAATTTGGATCAGGTGTTGAGGATTTAGTCGCCTTAAATTTTCTTCCAGCATCATTTAAACTTAGCTTGCGCAGAGGTATTCCTGCTGAGAAAATTATAGTCATTGCAGCAGAATTGGAGGAGTGGATTGGCGTTGAAAATATAAAATATAATGCCTCACTACTTCAGCTCTTGGAGACGAACCTTCGAACACTGACTCGAATGGGTACAGTAATTGGTTTAATTGTTCTTATAGCCGCGATGCTGTTAGTCTTTAATACAATACGATTAACAGTTTATGCCCGGCGCGATGTAATCAAAGCAATGAAATTGGTGGGGGCGACTAACAGGTTTATCCGTGCTCCTTTTGTGATAGAGGGAATTTTACAAGGTTTACTTGCTGGTGGAATTAGTGCTAGTGTGCTACATTTGAGCTTTGAGCGCTTATTACCAAAACTTACTCCAGAGTTCGGTTTATTGGTTTGGCCATTTGGACAATGGTATTACTTAATAGGAGCTATGGTGACCTTATCTGTACTTTTAGGTTGGCTTGGAAGTCGCTGGGCCGCTGGAACTTTTATTCGAAAAACTCGACTTTAATTCAGAAGATGAGTCCTAGTGTTTGTTATAAGTTTTTTCGATGAACTTAGTACTCTCCTTTACTCGGAACTCTTTTTCAGATTCCTCTTGCGTTGCTCGCAAGCTACTTTGTCTTCACAATACCCGTAGAAATGGAGGGAATGTGATTCGATATTCATCCCATGAATTCGGCCAATTAGTTGTTGAATCTCACCAACACGAGGATCGCAAAATTCATGCACATGACCGCATTCATTACAGATAATATGATCATGTTGTTGATAGGCATAGGCTCTTTCGTAGTGATACTGGCTTTTCCCAAATTGTTGGCGTTGTACCAGTCCAGACTCAACTAGAAGGTCTAAGGTGTTATATACGGTCGCCCGACTCACACGAGTACCTTTCTGCTGCATGCTAAAAAAAAGTTCATCAGCGTCAAAATGACCATCGGAACGGTAGATTTCTTCTAATACCATGAACCGTTCGGGAGTTTGACGTTGATTGCCCTCTTTTAAGTAAGACCTAAAAATTTCTTTAACTAGATCGATTGTTTCTTCATGTGCAGGATGCGCCATAATGACTATTCAAATATTTACTGGGCTAGTAATTTTTGCTTGACACCAGTGCATTACTTTTTCTTTTAATAATATACCAAATGTTGCAATATGAAAGAAATGAGATGGAAAGGTAATTAAATAAAAACTGACTACGCCATTTTTTTGTTTTTAATCTAGTTTGAAGGCCCTGCGAAAATACCAAAAATGAAAAATGTAGAAATTTTCACTGTGGGAATGCTATATTCTCAGATAGCCAACATTAATTTAGTCCAGTTGTTATGCCTACTTTAGTACCTTTTGATACGCTTACAGATTTATATAATAACCTTTCCAAAAAATATGCCGGCCAGGATAAGGCCGTATTTCATCATAAATTAGATGCTTCTGTTGGTTATGAACCGGTTTATTGGGACCAGGTTACCGACGACGTGCAAGCCATCGCTGGATATTTAGCAAGTAAAGGAATTAAGAACGGAGATCCAGTTGGTATACTTAGTGAAAACCGTTACGAGTGGGCGGTAGTTGACCTAGCTATTCAACTACTGGGCGGAATTAATGTTTCCCTCTATACCACCCTGCCTCCGAATCAGTGTGAATATATTTTACAAGATTCAAAGGCGAAAATATTTTTTGTTTCGACAGGAATACAGCTGAAAAAGGCTGTAGAAGTCTTTGAAAATTGTTCCGATTTGAAAGAGGTACTTGCTTTCGGAGTGCCAAAAAATAAAAAACTTATGGAGAATGATTTTGTACGCTTGTTTGACCATGCCAAGCGGGAAGGGAAAAAGTTCTATAAAAAGCATGAAAAAAAGATACAGGGCTATGCAAAAAAAGTGAAACCCGATGATGTTTGTACTTTGATCTATACTTCAGGGACCACAGGTAAACCAAAAGGAGCCATGCTGACCCACGATAATATTTGCAGTAATGTTAAAGCGGCTACTCAACATATATATTGGGATGATAAAGATACCTGTTTGTCGTTTTTGCCGTTATGTCACTCCTTTGAACGAACAGCTGGATACTATGCTATTATTTCATGTGGCGCTGAAATTTATTATGCGGAAAGTGTGGATACAGTATCCAGAAACTTACCGGAGGTAAAACCTACCGTGGTTATCTCGGTACCACGACTCTTTGAGAAAATCTTTAATGTAATTAATAAAAATGTTGAAGAAGGCAGCGCTGTTAAGCAGAAAATTTTCAAATGGGCGCTTAACACAGGCCAAAAATATGTTAATGGTAAAAGAGGCCTAGTGTCGTTGCAAAAATCACTTGCCGACAAATTAGTTTTTGACAAGCTAAAAGAAAAAACTGGAGGGCGTGTCCGGTTATTTGTTTCTGGTGGGGCAGCATTACCCCCTGATATAGATACCTTTTTCCAGTGTGCAGGATTACCCATTTTGCAAGGCTATGGCCTTACAGAAACTTCACCGGTAATGACCGCAAATCGTCCTGGGGATCTGATGGTTGGAATGGTTGGTACAGTTATACCTGGTGTAACAGTGGGTATACAAAGCATAGAAAAAGGGGAGATAATTGCCCAAATAAATGGGGAAGATTATCCAACCAATCTTAGCTCAGAAGCAGGGGAGATTTTATGTAAGGGGCCAAATGTAATGAAGGGATACTGGCGAAATGATGAGGCAACTAAAGAGATGATAGATCCTGATGGTTGGCTACACACGGGTGATGTAGGAAGATTTGTAGATGGTTATCTTAAAATCACCGATCGAATAAAGCACATGCTTGTTAATGCCGGTGGGAAAAATATCTATCCAGGTCCCATAGAAGACATGTTTAAGTCCAGTAAATGGATTGATCAGTTGGTAATAGTAGGGGAGGCACAAAACTTTATGGCGGCCCTTATTGTGCCGGATTTTGAAGCACTTAAAAAGTTTGCCAATTCCGAAGGGATATCCTATGCTGACACTGACGAATTACTGGAACTTGACGAGGTAAAGTCAGTGTATAAAAAGGAAATGGCCCAGTTCTCTAAGAGTCTGGCATCTCACGAAAAAATTCGTGATTTCCGACTACTTCCAAATGAATTCACTGTTGAAACGGGCGAAATTACCCCAACTATGAAGGTGAAGCGCCGGGTCATCGCTGAGAAGTACGCTCATTTGATCAGCGACATTTTTAAAGATGACTAAGGAAAACCTCTGAGTTTAAATTTCTTTTCTTGCAGTTATAAAGGATTGAACCGCTCGAATTAAAAAGCCGACACACATTACAAACATTGCTGAGCGTGAAATGGTAGCTAATGGGCGTTCTACCTCTCCACCCCTAATAACTTCTATTAAACCCGGAACTGCCCCTATGGTGCCAAATATACCTAGTAGTGCGAGTC
>PCAT01000097.1 GCA_002730655.1 Balneola sp. | reverse complement strand
TAGAGTCTATTGAGAATATGAAAGAACAAAGACAAACTAGAATTAATAATTTAGAAATAGAAAACTTTGTTAAAAACTATAAAATTGAAAATAATAGAGAACCAACTACAGAAGAAATATACGATAATTTAGAAGATCAAGTAAATCGAAAATATATAGATTTATTTGTCAAAAAATTAAGAAAAAAAATAGATAATGAAAGGTGTGTGAATATTGAAATAAATAAAACTAAGTAGTATTTTAGTTATTTTTTGTATCTTTATCCTCCGTATAAATCTGACAAAAGTTCTTATGGTATAATTCACTAACCTTTATTTTTTTCGACTAGTATAGTTACGTCTTGTTTTTCTTTTCTTTTTTTTACTTTTATTTTTTTTATTTTTTTTATTTTTTTTATTAATTTTTCCAGCCAATCTTGATTCTGGAACACAGCCAGGAGGACAAATTAAATTGCTATGATTCTTTTTTCTTGTTCTTCTAGCTTGAGGTTTAGGTTTTGGTTTAGGGGAAGGAGGTAAATTATCTTGTAAAGATAATGTACTAGGTGGAGAGAGCGAAGAATCTCTGGTTATTTTAATTTGACTATCAAATTTTTTACTACTGGGTATTTTTTGAGTTCTGGAATATTTTGGAAAATTTTGGGCAGCTCTATCGGCTAAAGTTTGAGAGAATCTACCAGTAGTCGGGTCCGGTGAAGCAGATCTCATATTTATACCTTGAGACACATCAGTAGGTATTAAATTTCTTCGCGACATATAAAATAACTAGCGAAAAAAAATTGAAATAAATTTTTCATTATAGTGAGAGATTGTGTAGGCATGGTTGTTCCATATCTGCCTGACGAGGTAATCGGAATGATTGTCTCACACACAGATGACGGATTGAATCTTCGCTACGTCAACAAAATGTTCTTTAACGAAGTAGACGTCATGATGTACAAAAATTACGAACAAAAACTGTGCGACAGGCAGCGAGCATTCCTGATGTACAAAAATTACGAACAAAGACTGTGCGACATCCGGCGAGCATGTCGGATTTCTACCTATAAAGTTCCTAAGAAATGGTTGATGCGATATACATATAAACAACACAAAAATACAAATGTATAAATGCTGTTTAGAAACCAGAATGGTTACTTAAATGCCAAAAAATATTTTATTCCAAAATGGGTATTAGAATCAAAATCAAAAAAGACACAAGATGTTTTAAGTGAAGAAATTGATAAATCAAAACCATTTTTTTATCATTTATATTTTTCAGCATTAACACAGACAACAGTAGGTTATACTGGTCAGATAGATAGTGAAGGTACCTCAATATCAATTTTAATGAAAGATTATATTTTTCAATTGACAAATTTTTTACAACTGATAACAATATTCCTAACGCCAATAATAGTATTCTTTTCAAAAAATAATAAAAAAAAATTGAAATAAAATTCTGGTAAGGGCAAAAGGCATAAGGGGATTATGCAAGTTAACATGGTGTCAGTAGAAAAAAAAAGATTAAATGAAAATGAGTATGATAGCATAAAGGGTATATGTAGTGAGTATGTGTTGGATGTATTGGATAGATTGTGCGTGGGGCGAGGACTATGTTTGGTGGATGTAAAAGAGTATTTATATAAATTAGGGTATATTTCAGATGTGTCATCGAGTGAGAAGTCATGTTCATTGAGGGGGGTAGATAGAGGTAAGAAAGGTAAAAAATGTATTTTGCCTTTTTGTGGATCGATACTAAATAGCTGTCATGGTATAAAATTGAATTACGGTTTATATTCACAATGTATGAATGATCGTGATGGAAATGGTAGATATTGTAAGACATGTGAAAAACAAGGAAAAAAGAATTCAACCGGAAAACCAAATTATGGAGATATAACAGAGAGAATGGATGTAAATTGGAGAGATAAAAAAGGAAAAGAAGCAGTACGATATGCAAATGTAATGGATAAATTAGAAATAACACGTGAAATGGCAGAGAAATCAGCATCAGGATGGGGTATAGTGATACCAGAATTAGAATTTGAAATAAAAGAAGTAAAACGAGGAAGACCAAGAAAGAGTGTGGCAGTTTCAGATACAGAGAGTGAAGCATCAGTAGAACCAAAGAAACGTGGTCGTCCAAGAAAAGAGAAATCAGTAATTTCAGAACTCTCTCCAGGAGACGATCTAATAGCGGGTCTTATAAAAGAAGCAAAAGAAAAAAGTGAAACGTCAGAAAAGAATAAAGGAGATAAGAAGAATAGTGAAGAAGTAAAATCTCTCGAGAGTTCTGCAAAAGAAGATAGTGTAATGAGTAGATTAAATAAAGATACAGAAAGAGTATCTCCAGAAGATAGACGAGAAGATCGAGATGATGAAGATCAAGATGATGAAGAAGATGATGAAGATGAACAAGTAGAAGTATCAAAATGGCATCATCCAAAAACAGGAGTAGAATATTATATTACAGATGATAATATTCTATATTCAATGGAAAGTGAGCCAGTAGGAAGATGGAATGAAGATACGGGAGAGATTGAAAAAATTCTAGATCTAGAAGAAGATTAAGTAAAATAAGATAGTATATTTTTTTTACTAATAAAAGGTTATGTCACTCATTTCCAATTTTATCACTCATTTCGGGTTTGGTATCCTAATCTATAAATTTATAAATTGTGATTTATTAACAGACATTTGACATATTAGCTAGATAAAAGGGTAAAAGTTAGTTACTACAGTACATATTTTCGCATGGGTTATGTAGGTAAAAAAATCCAGCCTCTGTACGGAATTTTTCTCTCAAGATTTTTATAGAAAAAAATATACAAATAGAATCCCCATTAAATCCCTACCCCCAATTAATGCTTACGCCTCAGTGCTCTCGGGAAGCTGATCTTCACCTTCACCAGCGACAGTGAGATGCTCGAACTTGTTCGTCAGAACATCACCAATGGTGACTGGAGTCTTGGCAGATCGACCACTTGGTCGCTCAAAAACCGGCTTGCCCTTGGGCTTGTCTTGCTCGACCTTGGTGTTGAGAACACACATCCAGTAGTGGTCCTCGTTGTCATCAGGGTAGAGATTGATTGCTTCACCGGCCTTGAGAGCGTCACGAGTCTCGTTCATCTCTTCAGGCCACTTCTTGATGTGGACATAGGCACGATTGAAGGGCGGGGGCTTGTCACCTTCCCGACGAGGCTTGATCTTGACGACGTCGATGCGCTTGACGCAGCCCTCACCGAGGAGTTCATCAAAGACGGCCTTCATCTCTTGCCACGTGTAGGAGTTGTGAACACGGGGAATGTAGATCTGCGGGATCGAAGTCTGCGACATAATATCTGTAGCTTGTACGATAGAGAGATGAAGGGGAAAAACATTTCAATTTTTTTTTCTGAGAGGATACGAGTGTGAAAAATCGATAAAAAACCAAGGAAAATATATAGAGGTTTTAAAATCTCTCATGATTTCAGAAAAAAATGTATAAAATAGAATGATAAAATTATGATTCCAAACGGAATTCGCGTAGCAATGTATTGGTGTCTTAATCTTCACTATCCGAATCAAAAGTGCCCACACCAGCCCAGGATCTATCTATAGTGAACCATGGATAGAGGGCTTGGCGTCGCTGTTGAGCCGAGACGTTGCGACCAAGACGGTCATACTCATCGTCATCACAGTCCATGGACTGGGCAAGGACCTCAGTCCAGGGTGGTGCCCAAAGCTTGGCGAGGTAGTTCTTGATACCAGGCTTGAATGGGATGGACCAGGTCTCTCCGCTCCTCAGAGAGACGGTGTTGTCACTGCTCATCAAGTCTGCCATGTTGCTGGATACAGTATACCAGTAGAAGTGGTATGATTTCAATTTTTTTTCTTCTAGGATTTATGAGAGAAAATGAAAAAAAGCCATGAGATGACTTAATTTCCATGCTTTTTTTTGGTATTTTCGATTTTTATTTAGATGTCTAAGAGCGTTTTCCTAAGCACTTTTCCAGATGTTAGCTGATGTTGGTCTGTTCCCTCAATCATAAGGTAATCAGCGACCAACATCATAACTGACCACCCAACCCCCTAGTTGGACTTCGCGCGCTCCCGGTGCGCCACGCGGGCCCAGCGCTCCTTCTGGGAATCACTCATGGTCTTCCAACGAGCACCAAGTTCCTTCATGACCGCACCACGCTCGAGTTTTCCACCGGAAACAGAGTTCTCCAAATCAGCCTTTACCTTAGCAGACTCCGCTTTTACATAGAGGTTGTAAGCAGATGGTCCTCGAGGCGTAGTAGTCTTGTCAGTGGGCTTGTCGGCGGACGTGTCAGCCTTAGGGGGACGACCGCGAGGTTTTGGCTCGTCGGGCTTGTCGGCGGACGTCTCAGCCTTAGGAGGGCGACCGCGAGGTTTTGGCTCAGGAGACTGAGAAGCCGGACGCTTGGTTGCCTTGACCTCAATAGGCAAATTGAGAAAGACCCTTGCTTCCCTCTCGCTAAAGTCGAACTCATCAGCGAGCTTTTGGATCATCTCATCAACCTGCTTCATGGTAGGCATAACTTAGAGTTTAGTAGAGTCTCTCCAGAACACAGGATGTGTATGGTACCAGAAGATTTCAATTTTTTTACCGCTAGTTTCTATTAACGGGAAAAAAGAGAAATCTGCAATAGAGTCCTCCTTTCCCCTTTAAGTCTTGACTAGATGATGAGCGATTTAAGACTTGAACCAACAAGCAGGAAGCGGCGGAAGCTCGTTGTCTTCTTCGTCATAGTCTGCCCACCTCTTGGCTAGAGGCTTGTTGTAACCAGTAGGTTGATTTGTTGGCGGTTGGACCCAGGGGAAGAGTTCGAGAGTAACGTGAGCAAGTTGATGTAGATCGCTTGGCGTGAGTGCATCAACCGGCGTAAGCCAAGTTGAACGAGTGAGCTGGTAGAGTTCAAGTAACTCATCCTTGAAGAGGTGAGCAGTAGTGACAGCGTTCTTGGGAACAGTTGCGGTAGTGGCGAACATGGTCTTCTGTGACGATATAGATGAATGGAGGATTGGGGATTTCAATTTTTTGATTAGTTGATTCTACAAGTAAAGTGAAAATTTTAGGACGAAACTAAGGGTACAAGTAAAGTGAAAAAAAGCCGCCTCCTAAGAGACGACCTTCTTTCCATGGAATTTTTAGGGGGTTTTCTAGGTTTTTGTCACACACTCACACACAGCAGGCTGGTAAGTCTACTCGTCATCCTCGTCGTCACCATCGAGCTCGACTTCCACCTCCTCGAGGTCATCGCCGCGACCCTCCTTGATGGCCTGGGCTCGCTCCTTCCACACGGCCTGCGCCTCCTCGTCGAGATCCTTCCAACACGCAGCCAAGAGGGTGACGACGTGCTTGGCCATCACCTTCTCGCCGCCGGTCTCCTCAGCCTCACGCTCAAGCTTGGCCCGAGCGCTGGCACGAGCAGCGTCGCAGAAGAGAAGGTAGCCCGTCTTGGCCTTCTTGGGCTTGGGCTCGTCGGAGTCCTCCTTCTTGGCCTTGCCCTTGGGCTCCTTGGGCTCCTTGGGCTCCTTGGGCTCCTTGGGCTTCCTTGGCGTGACCTCCTTCTTCTCGACAGAAGAGATGGCGGCCAAGGAGCTCATAGCCTCTTCCTCGTCGAAGCCGTACTTCTCGGCAAGGACCTTGACGATGCGCTCCTGCTCTTGGTTAACCATCACAAGGACGGCGCGCTCGACCGAGGAGTTGATCATCATCGAAGCCATTGATCTGCTTGTAGCGTTTGTTGGTTTGGGTTACGATAACCGATGTAGACCAAAAAGTATTTCAATTTTTTCGATTTTGCAAAAAGTGACCAAGAGGTATATGCAGGCTAGATCTTTTTGCAGAAAATTATTTCAATTTTATGATAACATATACGCACGTAATTCTTTGGACTTTTGCAGAAAATTATTTCAATTTTATGATAACATATACGCACGTAATTCTTTGGACTTTTGCAAAAAATTATTTCAATTTTATGATAACATATACGCGCGTAATTCTTTGGACTTTTGCAAAAAATTATTTCAACTTTTTATATAAGAAAATTGAAGTAAATTTTTGCAAAATTTTATAATGTTATAGATATCTGGGAGAGATTAAAAATTGAAGTAATTTTTTGTAAAAATCCAAGCCTAACCCTTGGAAAGTCACTTTTTGCAAAATCGAAAAAATTGAAATACTTTCTGCCGGATAACGGTATGACGTCAACTCATCTACAAACGCTACAAGCAAACATGTCGACCATCGCGATCAACCAGACCGTCGAGACCGCCGTGAAGACGATGCTGAACAAGCACGCCACTGACGCAGTCAAGGCGCTCTCGGAGAAGTACGGCTTCGACTTGGAGGAAGCCCTTGCTGAGCTCGATTTGGGCAGCGCAAGGGTGTCTAAGAAGGAGAAGGCCGCGAAGGAGCCGTCTGAGTCCAAGGCCAAGGCCAAGTCCGAGCCCAAGGGCAAGGGCAAGGCTAAGGCTAAGGATGACGAAGGTGCTGAGAAGAAGCCTCGCAAGCCTTCGGGATACCAAGCCTACATGAAGGCGATGCGTCCCGAGACCAAGGAGGAGCTCCAAGAGTTGAGCATGGAGGAGCTCCAAGCTGAACTGGGCCTTGAAGAGGAGCCGGAGAAGTTCCACCCCAAGCACGTGATGACGTGCCTCGGACAGCGCTGGAAGGCACTTTCCGATGAGGAGCGCGCCGAGTGGGTGGAGAAGGCGACCTCTGGTGAGGACTCGGAGTAAGCCCTATGTGAGTGCAAATGTGAGTGTGTGAGTGTGGCAAAAACCTAAAAACCCCCCTAAAAATTGCATGGAAAGAAGGTCGTCTCTTAGGAGGCGGCCTTTTTTCACGTTTGGTTGGATTGGATAAGATTTAGAATCTCTCATAAAATTGAAACCACTTTAGCTAGCTAGATAGGACCCATCTTACAAGATGAGTTGGGCAGCTTGGATCGGTGTTCCTCTGTACTTCGCATTCATTGGGTGTGCACACCACTTTCTTGACAAATGCCAAGCTTGTGCTGATGCATACGCAGAGAGGCGTCGCAAAGCAGAGGAGGATAGGAGTTAAGAGAAGAGTAGAGTAGAGTGATTAGATCACCTTAAGGGTGGTCTTTTTTCTCATTTCAGGTTTTGTTACTCAATTCCAGTTTTGTCACTCATTTCCGGTTTGATAGTATTAGGGTTGTCCCGTAATAGTGAGGGTAAAAATCTTGGTGTGACTCTTGGTTAGATCCAAGGAGAGACCAAGATGGGCCAGTATTAAATAACATACCTTTTTTTTTTATACATAGAATTTTGCATATCACTTAAGGTCTCGTGTTAAATATATAAGGAACTATTTAGGATAACCACAATTAATTTATTTGCACCTATAAAATCTCTCCCATAAAATAATATATAATTATAATATAATGCCTCGTAATTCTTATAGAAGTCATAATGGACGTTCTGCCGTTGCTCGTAGAGTCTTATTTAGTGGAACAGGAGATACTAATGGTATCATTCCTCAAGGTTATATTTTAGATTATAAAGGTAAGTTAGTTAGAAAAGCATATTTTGGTGGAGATAAAAAAGGAGGTGCACCTCCTAGTGGTACAGGTTTTATGGTTGCACCCGGATCTAGTGGTGCTACTCAAGTTGCAGCAAATGCTCATAGACCAAACTATCTGTTTATATTTAGATCTACAAATAGAGGACCAGGATTAACATATTTACCAACAGCTGATAATCCTGGAATTTTAAGTTTTGCTCCTCCAAGAACTGCTTTTTAAATAATATATATAAATGTGTTTTTCTTTGGAAGCATCGAATTTTATATTAGTACTAGAAAGTAATACTTGAATATCGAGATTTTATAAATTTAATTGACAAGTTAGATTGTATATTTTGCATTTATATGATATTTAAGAATAAATCATTTATATTAAATAATATATATGATTCCAAAAAATATTTTTAAAACACATAAATCTTTAGATTTTATCTTCAAAAATAAAGAATTAAGAAAAGCACATAATTCTTGGAGTGGATGACATAATAAAGGATTCAGTTATTATTTTTATGATAATTATCTTTGTGATAAATTTATGCTACATTATTTCCCAGAAATAAAAGATGCTTATGATAAATTACCATTAAATGTAATAAAAGCAGACCTATGGAGATATTGTATAATATTTGTATAATATATAAGTATGGAGGAATATATCATGATGCAGATACAGTATTAAAAGTAAATCCAAATTTTCTTACAAATTTTAATAATCAATATTTAGTTATGGTTCCAGAAAATGATACACATTTTTGTAATTGGATTTTTGCAGCTCCTCCGAACTCTCCAGTATTAAAATCAATAATTGATTTATCTGTACAAAGAATTAGAGATTGTAAAAATATAAAAGGAGAACATATAATTCATTATCTAACGGAACCAGCAGTATTTACAGATGGAATTTTTAGATATTTAAATTTACATATTAAATAATTATGAAAAAAACTTTGGTTCTCGTCCATCTAACTTAACACGATTTGGTGTTGGATATAGAAAAATAAATATAGGATCAAGTGTAAATAATAGTAAAACAATAAATTTAAAAAATAAAATACATCATAATAAAGAATTAACATTTATACATAAATTTCCAGATACTTTTTCTTATACATTAAATGGAGAAGATTTAACTGTTACAAGAATAGATAAAGATTCCGGATGGGAACAAAATCTACATATTTATCAATTTAATTGTATATCAAATATAGTAATAATGCCGCATGATATTTTTCATAAAGAATGGATACAACATTTATTTAGTGGTCAGTGGGTAGGAGGATGGTGTGAACAAAGAAATAAATATTTAAGATAATTTACCATTTAAAATATACAGTAAAAGCTTTATTATTCCAAACCTCAAACCCAAGTCCCTCAAAGTGATCTCTCTCTGGAGGCTGAGATACACTATATTGTCCATCTGCCATAGCAGCTAAACTATCAAAATGTATTAAATATTGAGAATCAAAATATTCAGGTGTTTTAAAAGGTAAAT
>PCAT01000108.1 GCA_002730655.1 Balneola sp. | reverse complement strand
CTGGTCCTTTGGTTTTAGCATAATCGCTTTGCCTGCATCTCCAAACTTTGCATTATAATATTCCAGATTTGCATCGTAATTCTGCACGTTCATACCGATAAATTGAATACCGGAATTAAAACATACATAAGGATCAAAATTATCATCACGAGGCGATACATCAGGTAATACGATTGAAAGATTCTTCTTATTGAGCTCAGCATTTTGGGTTATGTCTCCATTTTTAACTGCGGTATATCTTTCTACAGTCATAAACGTTCCACCAGATACAATATTCACAAACTCAAATAATGATGTCTGGGCATCTCTAAATGTTGTGCTTGTATTAATATCTGCGATTATGACTATTTTACCCATTAGCTGGACTATTGGCACTTCGCCAACATTTTTAGATAATGCATTGCCACCACATCCTCCACCGCCGCACGATGCACTTGATGGTAGCAAGTATCCGCCTGGCTCTATAATCTTTCTTATCATCGCACCCATAGCATTACACACTTTAATACTACTGCTCTTAATTCTTAGATGCAGGAAGAGTGGATCTGCTGGATTAGGACATGCTGTAGAAGAAAAAGCGTTTAATTTAAGTCTTGTCAATACCTTATCAAACGGAATAGAATTGTATGACTCTTTGATATAGTAGTTTGTTACAGGTTCTAATTGATGTAAGTCTGTGCCTAGAGATGACACAGCAACGACCGGCTTATCGTCTATAGAATATATTTCAAAGTCCAAACATCTAAATCCTTGTCCTAAACATTTATCTAATGCACAGAGAGAAACAAATGAGTTTTTATATGCTCCTACAGCACAGCAGTTATGTGCAGTCTTTATGTAATAATCACGAAGTAGTGCGCATTCATACATTCCTTTTCCACCGCCTGCTCCGTCACCACAACCAGTCGTCGCACTAGTTAAATTTAACTGACTAGGAACTATACTACTTAATTCGCCGTCCAGATCTTCGTATACTTCTTTTAAAATATTACAACGTTTTGACTTCAAACTCATCTTATTTGCTACGTATAAACCTATTGCTAAAAGTAATACAGCATATATACAATATAATATGGCTACTACAGTATTTGTTGTATTTTTAACTGGCATTCTTATATTATAACAATTTAAAAATAATTTATTAAGTTTCCAAATTATATTAAATAAAATATATCTATTTAATATAATGCCTGGTGGTTTATTGAATTTAATTGCATATGGTAATCAAAATATTGTATTGAATGGTAATCCTACATGTAGTTTTTTCAAAGGAACATATAAAAAATATACAAACTTCGGTCTACAAAAATTTAGAGTAGATTTTGATGGTCAAAGAGTCCTTAAATATAACGAAGAGTCGGTGTTTTCATTTAAAATGCCCAGATACGCAGATCTTATATTAGATACTTGTGTTGTTGTCACTTTGCCAAATATATGGAGTCCTATCGTCCCTCCACAAGATTGCAGCGGAACATGGCTACCCTACGAATTCAAATGGATTGAAAATCTTGGCTTCCAAATGATCAAAGAGATAACTGTGAATGTTGGCGGACAAACCTTACAAAAATTCTCAGGGCAATATTTGATAAATCAAGCCAAGAGAGATTGGGATACTTCTAAAAAAAAATTACTAGACGAAATGATCGGAAATGTTACTGAACTTAACGATCCTGCTAACTATTCAAACAACAATGGATATTATCCTAGTGCGTACTATACTAACAATTCCGGCGGAGCTGAGCCTTCTATTAGGGGGAGACATCTGTATATTCCACTAGACTGCTGGTTTACACTTAATAGTCGTATGGCATTTCCCCTTGTGGCATTACAATACAATGAATTGACTATCAATGTTACATTCAGACCAGTAAGAGAGATATGTCAAATTCGTGATGCTAACAAAGAAAACACTAGCCCTATTGCATCGTCTGGAGATGGTTATGTAAGTAGATTTGATACCAGCGGTCCAAAGATCTATACAAAATACTATGGTCTACCAATTGGGGACATACCTTACGTTGCACCAAATCCTAATGATCCTTGGCAACATTTCTATAGATTCTTACAGACTCCTCCAACAGCAGACATTACTCCGAATGACTATAAAGATAAGGGTATAACCAAAAACGAATGGAATGCAGATGTTCATCTTATTTCTACATACGCATTCTTAAGCGATGAAGAATCAAGACTCTTTGCTGCAAATTCACAAAAGTATCTGATAAAAGAGATATATGAATACAAGTTCCATAGGGCCACGGGATCTACAAAGGTGAGTTTAGATTCACTAGGCATGGTGTCTGATTGGATGCTTTATTTTCAGAGGAGCGATGTCAACCTAAGGAATGAATGGAGTAACTACTCTAACTGGGAATATAAATGGAAACCGAGACCTATATTTAGTGTAATTTATAATATAGATGATTATCCATTAGGTGGACAGCCAGATAAACCTGCTTATGGATATACAGTGAATTCCGCGGTTCCTGGCTCTATCAATTCAAATAGTGTATTGAATCTCCGTGATACATACGTCAATTTACCAAACTGGCATAATTGGATAAGTAATATAGATTGGACTAGTGATATGTTTCCAAATGCAAGTCCATCTGCCAAACTACTTCCTGGCGTTAACAATGTCTGCAATCAGCCGCCTCACGGCTCTGTTTGGATGATAGGTGGGTCTAATGGAATGCCCTACCAGTATCCGCCCATCAAGATTACGGGAAATTATGCACCTGAGAACCAAAAAGATATATTGCTTAATCTTGCTGTGTTACTTGACGGTAAATATAGAGAGAATCTGCTAGAGACAGGTGTATACAACTACATGGAGAAATACACACGATCAAATAGCGGAAGCGATTCTAATGGATTATATTGCTATAACTTCTGTCTAGACTCTAGTTATTTGCATCCGAATGTTAAACTTATCCAACCAACTGGAGCCATTAATCTGAGTAAATTCTCCACTATAGAGCTTGAGTTTAGCACATATGTACCCCCACTTGATAACGAAGCACAAACTGCTGTTATATGTGATGCATGTGGTAATATTATTGGTATCAACAAGAGCGAATGGGAAATCTACAAATATACATATGATCTTAATGTCATTGAAGGACGTTATAATACAGTGACATTTGTTGCTGGTAACTGCTCGTTACAATATGCTAGGTAAATAATTATAAATTAAATGAAGTATAATTATTTAGTGCGGACCTGGTGATGTTAAAAGATAACCTGGTGCAGCTGGAACACCTGTATCTGTGAACATTCCTGTTATTGATTGGCGCTTCTCATAAGTCTTTGTCCAATTGTAACCAGAACCCTTTCCTTTATGCTTTTTATTCTTCTTCGCAGCGTGATGTTTTTTATGAGGATGGTAACTATGAAGGCCATCGTCTTCCGAATCAGACTCAGAATCTGATTCGCTCTTTATATAAACGCAGTTCTTATCTTTACCTGCTTTACATCGTGCAATTGCATCTGGATACAATGTTGTTGCCGCACCAACATAGGAGCAGTTACACTGTTTAAGATCCTTCTTCGATAGATTAGTGGGAACACTTCCGTCATGATGGTGTCCACCATGCCAATAGCTTGGGTCATTTTGTATCTGCGGCTCAGGGTAGATAGGATAGGTGTCAGCGCTAGGCAAGTCACCTTTTCCTCCACTGTGAGTTGAATGATGAGCACGATGAGCTTTATTCCACATCTTATTGAACTGCTTCTGAGACATGTGATGCTGCTTTCCTGCATCTGGGTTATAACATTCCAAATTCTCGCATATTGGATGTCCTAACTGGCTAATCATTGCGTCGCGAGACATGAACGTATTTGCCACATTATATTGCCCGTTTGTAATCTTTACCAAGCATTTGTATTTACTGCAATTAGAATCTTGACCTTGACATATACTGTTCACATCAGGGCAGTCATAACTACATAACTTAAAGTATGACGTGGCTCCTCCTTCTATTACTTGATAGATCTGTGCACCACAATTTCCCTCTTCAGCTGTCGGTGGTAGACAGCCATCCTTAGGGCAGTATGTGAACTGAACGTCTTTGGATGAAGTTTCTTGTTCAATACCTTGAGTTGGGGTATCTATTGCCTGTGCAATAGCCGGCGCCGGTGTAGGCTTTGCAGTGGGAGGTTTCGCTGCCGCTTGTGGAGGCGCGGGTTCTGGCTCGGGCTTAGTCGCAGGTGCTGATGCAGGTGCTGGACTAGAACATATCTTAACATCATCACACCCAACCCCTGCAGTAGTACCCTTGATTCGGCACCACGTGCCACAGGGTGCACTCCCGCTATCGGCCTGTGCCTTAGTCTTATAGCATACCTCGGCTTTTTCACTGTAGAACTTAAACTCTGGATCCGTGCATGGATTAGTACTAGCAATATCAGATGTTGGAGGTGCGGCAGTGGGTGGCTCCAGACTACTTGATGACTGAGACGATAAATTAGCGCTTTCCTCCTTGCACCATGTAGAACAAGCTGGGTTCTTATCAGCGCGATCGCAGTTGCCTTGGCACCAATCGTCTGTAGCCCGTGGGTCCACTGCAGTCCACTTTCCACCCATTCCTTCAACAACATGATTCTTGTTGATTGCAACATACCCTAAACATAAAACTATCAAGGACAAACCTAGACATATTAATAATTTATTCTTCATTATAAAATATGTATATATAAATTATTAATCAATAGTATTATAAATCTTTCTCTATTTCAGATTTTTTTAACTTTGTTGCTGCATACATAAATGGCGATTTAAGCAACAATTCTTTAAATGCTGGGACTGTATGAACAAAATATATACTACTTATCATCAAGATATTACTTACTGACAAATATAACATTATACTTGCTACGCTCGTCGTAGGGTCTATCCTAAATAATGTCGTAAATACTCCTATGAGCAATGAAATTGTTATCACAACGATACTTGATGTCAAGTCTTGTGAAGCATATAACAGACCACCTATTACATTTGTAATAGCTAATATTAGTAATGCTACGTATACCCTATTTGGTGTTTTCATTCTATATATAATTTAGAATTTAACTTTGCAATGTTGTGTTTAGTTGCTGCGTTACTCGTAGGAATGTAGTACACTTAGCCATTTGTTTCATCCCCTTTGCATTAATGTATGTGCATGTGCTACGAAGACCACCTAAATAGTCTTCAACTGTGTCCTTTAAAGGTCCCTTATATTTCACTTCTATCTTACGCCCTTCTGATGAACGATAAGAGTCCATCTTACCAAAATGTTTCTCCATTGCATGTTGAGAGCTCATTCCATAGAATAGCTTATACTTGTTACCATCCGACTTCTCAATGATATCGCCTGGGTTTTCATCGTGACCTGCAAACTGACCGCCCATCATTACGAAATCAGCGCCGCCTCCGAATGCCTTAGCCATATCACCTGGACATGTGATTCCTCCGTCTCCTATTATGTGTCCACCTACACCATGCGCTGCATCGGCGCACTCTATAATGGCAGACAACTGAGGCATACCTACTCCGGTCTGCTTTCTAGTAAGACACGCACTTCCTGGTCCTATTCCTACCTTTACGACGTCTACTCCTCCCGTAAGAATCAACTCCTCCACAATCTCTCGTGTAACAACATTACCTGCTACAATAATCTTATCGGGATACTTTGCTCTTACCTTCCTACAGAACTCTACTAATTTGGATATATAACCGTTGGCTATATCAACGCAGATCCAGTTGCAATCTATATTGTCTAGTATAGTTGTTAAGTTATTAAAATTCGCATCACTTATTCCTGTTGATACCATAAACAGATCAGGGTCTAGTGGGTTGTTTTGTAGATACTCCTGGAAATCACCTAGTCTATAAAACTTGTGCAATGCAGTAATAATCTTATACTTAGACAAGGTTTCATATACACTAAATGTCCCCGTCGTATCCATATTAGCCGCAATTACAGGGACACCCTTCCATGAAGCACCTCCTTGTCTGTTCACAAACTTAAATTCTCTCTCCAGATCAACTTCTGAACGTGAACTGACAGTTGAACGTTTAGGTCTAATCAAAACGTTTGAAAAATCAAGTTTAGTGTCGGCTTCTATCTTGTTCATATATACCTATTTTGTTATGTATTATTTAATTCATTTAGTTAATATAAGTTATATGTGGATTTTAATATTTTCAAAATATATATATGCCGAGTGTTGAAGATAAAGAAAAGGTTCTATCTGATTATTATAAATTTTGGATGAATGTTAAATATAATTTGGGATTTTCTTCAGCAAAAAACTGGAAAAAACCACCTTCACCTTATAATAGCTGCGAAGGTGGCTATTCTGATAATGAGACACTACATGACTCAGGTAAATGTAAGAAAGAGAGATTTGTCAATCTCGCTAGAAAACAAAACCAAGGCTGGAGTTCCTCAGACTGGTTCCAATTTGTATTTTTCTGCTCACTACCAATAGTTACAACTCTTATCATGTATGCTCTGTTTGCGAATAATATAATGCAATATGGTCTTGCACTCAGAAACTACAAAAAACTAATGTATCATAAGGATAAAGAACTCAACAAACTAGAGGTTGAGTTTGAAGGAAATCAACACGGCTTCAAAGAGGCGGTGTTAAAGTTAAATGAAAAGATCTTAGAAAGGGCGAAAGTAATTGGTATAACTAAATTTGACAATGAAGCCGGAGATCTGCCATACTGGTACTCCCCTGACATGAATCAATGCAGCCAACCAGTTGACGGATGCAAAAATGTCCAAACATGGACTGAGTGTCACAAGTTTAAAAACAAAATAGAATGGGAAGCAGAACTTTGGAAGAATCTGAGTGGTCTTGGTAGTACCGAGCCTGAAACTGCTGCTGAACAGAAAAAGGATATTGCTGAGAGAAATAAAGAGGTGCAGCATTGTGATTATACACTACCACAGTCCACTTGGTGGGTAAATGAAATGACGCGTAAAGTAATGGCAAAGGCAAAGATAATCAACATGCAAATGAATAGTCCTCAGTGGTCTCCTGAAAAAGGATACCCCGGCATTGCAAACTTCCCAGTGGGAGCCCCTAAAGCGGATGGACCACCTATTGGCATGTTCTCGTTTTTCAGTTGGTGGTTTATGCAAAAAATATGGGGACCGCTTGCTAGGCTTAGAAGAAACGTGCTGGCATTCTTCTGCACAATTCTCATTACTGCACCTGATCCTATGGACCCTAAGTATGTTGAAAAGATCAATAAGCCTTCTATAATTGAAGGTTTGAAGTTCATATTTGTTCCAACCCTCATTGCTCCTATCATGAGTTTTTACTTAGCAATGGAGACTGCAGTGTCACCTATATACATATTGTCTCAGTTACTTGGCAGGTCATTCTACGCATGGCCATTTACGCCTATGATGCCGTTTGATAAAGAACTTAACAGAACAATCAACCTCATTTCATTTAGATGGACTTTGGCGGGTGTTACAAGGTTGTTTACTAGTAAATCTATGTGGCAGATAATATGCTGGCTATTCATATGCTTGCCTATCTTGTTTGCATTCAGTTTCGCTGGATATAGTATAACGCTGATGTGGGATATGGTGTCGTTCATATTCTTCTTAATATTCGGTCCATGGGCTGCTCCTCCAGTGCCACCTGAAGGAGAATGGGAGCACAACAAGCGACCAGGCATTACTGGATGGTCTGACTTCAGCAATAACCGCAGATTCCTATTCTTGTATAAATATCGTGCATTCATTATTCTGATGTTTATTTGGGGAATCTTGTATGGTCCCGGAAAGATGTATCTTGATGATAAGTCTGTGCAAGCCGGTCTGGTTGTCTTCATCATCTTTGCATGGCAAATGTTGAGCCGTATGTTTTCTATTCAAGACGATAAGGAAAAAGATGGAAAAGATGGGAAAAAAGGCGATGACAAGGATAAAAAGGAACAAGGAGGTATGTTCTCTAAAATGACTGACATGATGAAAGGAATGACAAAAGGCAAAAAGAAAGATGGTGATGCCGAACCGAGTGATACGTCAACAGCTAAGGCCGCTACCCCGACCAAGTAATATAATAATAGTTTAACAAATAAATATAAACTGTTATTATATATGTCCCAGTTTGATAAAGATGATTTCAGAAGATTAGTTAATGAATATAAAGAACTCGCTACCTTAGGACCATCCCCAAGCGCTACCGCAAAAAAGAGAGAAATGATTGATAAACTAGAAAAAAATAAATCGTTCAGGGATATTTTCAAGATTAACACCATTGGTAATCCCCGCACGAACCATGAACGACCACCATCACAGGGGCCCAAACTTATTATTATGGTAGGAGGACCCGGGTCTGGAAAAACAACTATTAGAAGTAAGTGCCTTGAGAAACTAACACAGAACAACGCAATTGTTCTCAATCCTGATTATATTTTTACTGAACTCTTTGACAATGATCACAGTTATAGGTCTACATTGAATGAGTTATTTCGTATATTCTATCAACAATATTTAGGTAATCAAGAAACACACATAGGATCATGCAAAAACATTGTATTAGACCGCACTGGCGCGTATACAGAAGCCACCGAGTATATAGTTAAATCTTTAAAAGCGTTTAGTGAACACAATTGTGCATATGAAGTGATATTATGCGTAGCTGATGTTGATGTTGACGTGGCATATAAAAGAACCATCACACGCAGTAGCGAGGACGGCGAGGAGCCTGGACGAGTTGTTCCAAAAGATATTGTCTATAGAACACACGAAGCCGTTGACTCAGCCATGGTGAAGTATACTGAGAATTCTCCAATACAGTTATTCTCAAGTCTTGAAAATGCACGAGATAATATGGAAAAGCAAGTTTCTAAACAAACCGGCTTCACCCAGCAAAATACAAAGACAGCATATATTGATAAAGGCAATTTGATCATACATACAAACGATTACGGCTATATAACTATTCCTAACGGTAATTGGTCCTTTGATGGAGTAATTGATAGTAAACCTGTAACAGGCGAATTTGGCACACCAATATCTGTTAAAGACATTAGTAGACCTATTACCTCCACCTCTACAGTTACAGTTAGAATGGGCAATGGCGATATTCTCATGTTCCAAAATAGTTACAGATTGTATGACAAGATTTATATTTATAACAATGACGGTAAAACACCTGATCTTATATATAGTGCAGAGTATGGAAATGTGGAAGTCAACAAAATGACATATAGCGATCCTAGTAATCGCTATAATATACTAAGTCAGGCTGTAGTTACCATGCCAAAAGGAGGAAGAATTAAGACCAGGAAGAATAAAAGAAAGGTAAAACGAAGAAAAACTAAAAGGTCCAAACGCAGAACAATGAAAAGAGAGAAACGCCGAAAAACTAAGTGTCGTCGCTTCAAAAACACTAAAACTGTTAAGTAAATATAATATAAATAAATACACTATATTATGTTTATATGACGAATAAGAAAAAGAAGAAAAATAATAAAAAGAAAGCAACGTCTTTTCCGTTTGTTAGTGTATGCACCCCTACATTTAATAGACGACCATTCTTTGAGACAATAATAAAATGTTTTAAGTCTCAGACTTATCCAGCTGATAAGCTAGAATGGATTATCATTGACGACGGAACTGACCATATTGAGGACTTAGTTAAAGATATACCTCAGGTCAAATATTTTTCTTATGAAGACAAGATGACTTTAGGTGAAAAAAGAAATATTATGCATGAAAAATCGTGTGGTGATATAATTGTATACATGGATGATGATGACTATTATCCACCTGAAAGAGTAAGCCATTCGGTCTCTATGTTGAACAATAATCCTCATGCTTTGTG
>PCAT01000096.1 GCA_002730655.1 Balneola sp. | reverse complement strand
CTTGTTTTTGATATTTGTGGATGTTCATGTCCTTCGTCTCAAGAGCCAGTTAATGGTTGTAGTGATATTGATGGTGATGGAGTATGTGATATTGATGAAATTTTAGGTTGCATTGAAAATAATGCGTGTAATTTTAATAATATAGCAACTGACGATGACGGTAGTTGTTCATATCCTGCTTCAGGATACGATTGTGATGGCAATGAATTAGAGCCAGTTAATGGTTGTAGTGATATTGATGGTGATGGAGTATGTGATATTGATGAAATTTTAGGTTGCATTGACAATAATGCGTGTAATTTTAATAATATAGCAACTGATGATGACGGTAGTTGTTCATATCCTGCTTCAGGATACGATTGTGATGGAAATCTCACGTGTGAATTTCCTTTAACAACAATTTTTTATGATGAGAGTGGTGTTTGGCCAAGTGAGAATGCTTGGCAAATTCTTGACGCTAATGGAAATATAATTTGGACATCTACATACAGTCCTGATGGTTTGGAAAATCCAAATAATTTTCCAATTAATTCCATCAGTCACAATGGTTTATCTGCAGATTTATGCTTGGATCCAATCGGATGTTATACTTTTAATTTGTATGATACATTTGGTGATGGATGGAATGGTAATTCACTAGATGCTGGTGATTTTGGTACATTTACTGCTCATGCTGGAAATTCCTTTAGCGGTTCAAATTGTGAAGAGGAATGTGATTTATCAGAAGTTGCTGTGTCATGGACTAATTTAGTTGATGAGGATGGTAACTTAATTGACAATGCACATGAATTTGGTTTCTCTATTACTGACAACAACGGTACATCAGTTTTTTCTGGAGGATATGACTTTAATGGAACGGCATGTTTAGATCTTGAAGATGGTTGTTATAATCTTACACTAGCCGCATCAAGTGGTGGTGGTGATAACTCTGATACCGACGTCACGTTATTAGTCGGTGATTCACTTTACGTATGGTCTGAAGGTAATAGTGGTTTTTGGAATTCTGATTTTGACAATATTATAGGTTATGACTGTCCAGACCCTGTTTGTCTTGATGAATACGCATGTAATTTTCTTAGTGATGATAATAATTATTGCACATACCCTGTAGCTGGCTATGATTGCGACGGTGCTTGTTTATCAGATGCTGACGGTGACGGTTTATGTGACGAATTTGATTATTGTCCAGACGATGCAGACGATTCATGCGCAGGATGTATTAATTCTGATTACTCTAATTACGACCCTGAAGCAACTGTTGATGATGGCTCATGTACAAACTGTCCAATTGTAAACGGTGTTGACATAACAACAGTACCTTTTAATTGCTATGATTATGTTTGGTCATTTAGTTACACAGTTGATGAAATGATAGATTTTGGTTATGATTGTACTTGTGTTGAATCACCATTTTATGGCTGTATGCAAGAAAATGCATGTAATTATGATAGTAATGCTACTATTGATGATAGTTCTTGTTTAGAGTTTGATGAATGTGGTGTATGTGGTGGAGATAACTCTGATTGCGGTGTTATGGCAACTGTTTCTGTTGATATGTCAATTGAAGGTTTTGAAGGTGATGCAATGAATGTGAGATTAGATGGAGGTGATTGGATGACTATGACTACTGACGGTGATAGTGTATGGAGTTATACATTTACTGGTCTACAAGCTGGTAATTATGAATATAACTTCCATGATGGCTGGTATGAGTCTGGTTCTAACTTAGATACATGTGCTGGTGGTCCATATGGAAATAATAGAATTCTAGTTGTCGGTGATACAGATATTGTTCTTGAAACAGTTTGTTGGGAGTCTTGTCAGGCTTGTCCAGTTTTTGGATGTACAAATGAATTTGCATGTAATTATGATTCTTTAGCTAATGTAGATGATGGTTCATGCGAATATCCTCTTCCAGGTATGGAATGTAATGGTGAATGTTTAGGTTCATTGATACAAGATGAGTGTGGAGTTTGCGGTGGTGATGGTTCATCATGTAATGAAGAATTTATACAAAATATTGAATTAAAAGAGGGTTGGAATTTAGTTTCAATATATCTAAACGAAGGTGTAAGCTTGGATAGTATTTTTTCTGAAGTATCTAATGATATTGAAGTCGTAATTGATCAAAATGGTAATGTATACTGGCCTGTTTTTGGTTTAAATAATATTGGTGTTCATGAATATTTTAAAGGTTATAAAATTTTAGCAAAGCAAAACACCAATTTTTCTATATCATCTGACAGTCAAGCACCTATTAGTCTGACACTTAATTTTGATGAAGGATGGAACCTACTTCCATATCTTAATCAACCTGAAAAAAGTATAGAATTTGTTTTAAATGAAATTATTGATAATACAATTATTGTTAAAGACGAATATTCAAAAGTTTATTGGCCTGAATATCAAATAAATGATATTAAAAATTTTAAACCAGGTAAGTCATATTATATAAAATTAAATTCTATTGATTCATTAGAATTTATTAATGGTGGCTTCATTGATAACTCTCCTGAAGATGAACTTGTAAGCTCTTTTGGATTTATTAATCCTATAGATTATGGCATCGATATGACTATTTACTTGTCAGAAAATGAAAATTGGAAACAAATTCTTGAGATCACAACAGGTCAAACTATTTCTAATGACTCGGTTTGGATTGGGGTCAAGAATACTAACGATGAATTATGTGGAACTACTCTGTATAATGGGTCATCAACATATATCTCAGTATTTGGAAATGAAGGAGTTTCAGTAAATCAGCAAAATGGAATGTCAACAGGAGAAAGTATTAATTTTTTTGTAGACATTGACGGAGTTCATCACAATATTACCCATAATATTTATTCTATATTTGGTCCAACAGATTTTGAGGCTAATGGTTTATCAGGCTTTGATTTTTCAACTCCAAATTGTCCTGACGTCAACCTAGATGGTATTTGTGATGATATTGTTATTATAGGCTGCACATATCCAACAGCATGTAATTTTAACCCCGATGCTAATCTTGATAATGGCAGTTGTGATTTTTATTCTTGCTTTTTTGGATGCACCGATACATCTGCATGCAATTTTGATCCTAATGCAACTTTAAATGAAGGTTGTATATATCCTATACAAGGCCAAGATTGTGATGGAAACTGTTTAGATTTTGAGTTTATATCGGCTCAAGATTGTGACTGTAATCAATATAATTTCCTGACCAATTATTCAATAATTGATAATTGTACTATTGAAGATCATTGTGATTGCATATGTATTAATGATGATGATGGAGATGGAGTTTGTGACGAGGAAGAGATTCTAGGATGCACATATGAACAAGCCTGCAACTTCAATCCAGATGCAACTGATGAGGATAATTCATGTGAATTTATGTCTTGTTTTGGTGTTGGGTGTACAGATCCAATGGCCTCCAATTATGATTTTAATGCAACACAAGATAATGGCTCGTGTTTATTTTATTGTATGCCGACTAGCAATGATGTAATGTGGGATTATATTTCTTTAGTTTCTTTTGGAGATGTATATAATCCATCAGGTCCAGATGGATATTCAGATTATACTTCACTATCATCAGAAGTTACGGTAGGAGATGTACTAGATATTCAAATTCAAATATCACAGTTTAATTCTGGTGATGAAATTGGTGTTTGGATTGACTGGAATGATGATAGTATGTTTGATACCACTAATGAAGAATATACGTTAAATAATTTAACTCAATCAGATAATTATTCAATCTCTATCCCCATTCCTACATCCTCTGAAGGTGTACATAGAATGAGGATTAGATCCATATATACATATGGTAACAGCCTAGAACCTTGTAATGATACTTGGTATGGTGAAACGGAAGATTATACTTTAATTGTATTGCCCAACTCTGTAAATGGCTGTACTGATTCAGGTGCAGATAACTTTGATCCATATGCCAACATTGATGATGGTTCGTGTGTGTTTAATAACCCTTGTAGTGATACTGACGGTGATGGAGTATGTGATGCTGATGAAATTTTAGGTTGTCTTGATGTTGACGCATGTAATTATGATTCAAACGTAACAACTGATCAAGATAACAGTCTTTGTATCTATGTAATTAATAACTGTGATTTATGTTCTGGTGAGACGGATGGTTCAGGAACCGTGATTGATGGGGATCTAGATGATGATGGTGTTTGTAATATTGATGAAATTACTGGATGTACAGATTTGGACGCATGTAATTTCGGAGAAGTTTCGCAATGTACTTACCCAACTGAATTTATTAATTGTGATGGAAGCTGTGTAAATGATTTAGATATTGATGGTATATGTGACGAAGAAGATGTTTGCATAGGCTTGATTGATGATTGTGGTATTTGTAACGGTGACGGTGTTTGTGATGAACAGGAAATTTTAGGTTGTTTAGATGAAACTGCATCTAACTTTGATTTCAATGCCAACACAGCAGATAATAGTTTGTGTATTTATGATGATTGTAACCTTTCAGTGTCATATACTATTACTGATGACATATGTTCAGGAACTGGTGACATAGCTATTCAGGTAGCAGGTGGTTCTGGAAATTATTCTTATTCATGGTCTAATGGTGCTACGGGAAATGTAAATTATAATATTGGAGTTGGTTCTTTTGTTGTGATGGTTATAGATAATGAAACAAATTGCGTCACTTCTGAGTTATTCAATGATCTAACTTGTGGCTGTATTGATGTAGAAGCTTGTAACTTTGACCATTATGCCGCTATAGATGACGGTTCTTGTATATTGCCATTACAATACTATGATTGTGAATTTAATTGTATAAATGATATAAATGGTAATGGAGTTTGTGATGAGCTTGAAGAAGTTGTTGATTTAGAATGTCAAAATATTCACTTGGAAATATACAGTCAATATGAACTTGACTCATACAGCGAGTGTACTAATACTGAAAGTGTTCGTATTTATCCCAATAACGAAAATTTAATAACTAACTTATCATCTTTATACAATAAAGCAGGAATAAATTACTTTTATATTGGGGATGGATATAATACAATTGATGAAAATGATTTGATGAATTTTTTAAGTATGTTAAATCAATTTGATTTAAGCATTATTGGTCCTCATTATAATTTCACAAATTTAGATATTCCACTAACTGATAACACAAATATAAGTTTAGAAGGATTAGCTGGTCTTCAAAACATTAATTTTATTAATAATTTTCAGTTTGTTGATAATGTTTCATCAATTAGTATTGGTGAATGCAATAGTCTTCTTTCTATTAATGGTATAGGTAGTTTTAGTCTTGTATCCGAATTACAAATATATGATAATCCTTTATTGCACTCTGTTACTGCTGAATTTTTTGAAGAAGGTTGGGATGGAATCTGGCAGGGTGTCAACTATTTTAACAATCCAAGTTTAGTGAATTTTTGTCCCCTCGCATCGCTGGACTATTACTATGGATTTGGAAACAATTATGATACTTTTTTTGACATTCAAACGTATTATCAACAAAGTTGTTTTGAAGACTGTAGTGGTGTTATTGGAGGTGAATCCATATGTGGCTGTACTGATCCATTTTCAATAAATTATAATCCACTTGCCACATTCGATGACGGATTATGTGAATATAACTATACATTTGTACCTGATGATAATTTTGAACAAAGGCTTATTGATTTAGGAATAGATGATATTTTAGATGACTATGTATTAACTGATAATTTAAATTTAGGAAACAATGCATATTTAGACTTAAATGATGCTGGTATATATGATTTAACAGGACTTGAAGATGTTATTGCTGAGGGTCTTTATGCAGATGGTAATTTTTTTACAACTCTAGATTTAACTTATAATAATTCAATGACATCTATTTCAGCTAATAATGGCTTATTAACTGATATTTTTTTACATCCTAATATTCATTCATTAGCTTTAAATAATAATCACTTAACTGAGATTAATTTATCTAATTGTGTATCCCTTCAGTTCCTTGAGTTAACTCATAATCAATTAAGTTTTTTAGATGTTTCAGAATCACCTGATTTAGAAATGTTAATTACTCATGATATGGATCCTGAATTTCCTGAAACAAATTCTATTCAATGTATAACTGTATCTGAATTGCAATTGGGTTCTGTATATCTTTTACAGCAAATGGGGCTTTGGGAAATTGATCCCACTACCGTAGTTTCTACTATTGGTAATTGTAATGAGGTTTTAGGATGTACTAATTCTAATGCCATTAATTATAATGAAAATGCCTCCGAAGATGATGGTTCATGTGAATATGATTGTGAATTATCAATTCAATCGGTTATTTCTGGGGACTCATGTGATGAATCAAATGTAAACATTTCAATTTCTGCATTAGGAGGATCTAATAACTACTCATACAACTGGTCAAATGATGCTGTAGGAAGTGTAAATTTAGATATTCCACCAGGTATTTATAGTGTAAACGTTACTGATAATGTTACAGGTTGTAGTGTTTTAGAATCATTTGATATATCATCAGAAAACCTTGAATTGAGTACCTCTATTGATTATTCACTAGGTGAATGTGCGGTAGTAACAGTAGATGTTCTAGGTGGTACTGGACCATACACATATGAATCAGCAGGGGCATTACAGACAAGCAATGTTATTGAAAACATGTGTCCTGGAGAACAGTTAATTATGGTTACAGATGCCAATGGATGCACAGAGTCAATCACCGTTGATATTATGGAAACACCTAATTGGGACGTAATCACAACAGATGCCAATCACACTATTTTAATTCCAGATGATGCTAACTTGACTTTTGAGAATTCACCTTTAACAATAGGTAGTTACATAGGTGTATTTTACACAAACCAATTCAATGAATTAGTATGTGGTGGTGCAGTTCTATGGGAAGGAGAGACAACAAGTATAGCAGCATGGGGTACTGAGGCTGGTGAAGACAACGGTTTTTCAATTGGAGAGGCATTTATTTGGGGAATGTGGGATGTAAATACAGGTGAAGTACAATATGGAAATGCAGAATATGTTTTTAATCCAATTGTCTTTACAGGACAAGGTAACTACATGCCCAATGGTATGAGTGGTGTTGCAAGTATAACAACTCCAGCACCAACATGGAATTATGATATTACAAGTGGTAATCATACTATTGCATTATCATACCTTGATCCATATATTGATGGTGAACCAATTGAGAGTGGTGATTGGTTTGGTGTCTTTTACACTGATGATAATGGTAATTTAATTTGTGGAGGAATGCGAATGTGGACAGGTGATAATGAAGCTATGACGGCTTGGATAGATGATAGCACCACCGATGAAAAAGACGGTTTCAGTCTTGATGAAGTGTTTACTTGGAAGATATGGGATTATTCAACAGGTGAGGAGTTTTTTACTAATGCGACTTATGTAGAATCAATGCCAAATCATGGTGAGTTCTCAGTTAATGGCTTAAGTGCCATAGCATCGTTTAATACATCTATCAATCAAACAATAAGTTTGAATGAGGGATGGGGAATAATGTCTACATACATAGATCCATCAGATTCAAGTGCGGAGTCTGTTTTTTCTACAATAACTGATGATGATAATTTAATTATAGTAAAAGACGAAACCGGTCTAGTTTATTGGCCATTATTTAGTTTAAATAGTATAGGAGATTTACAAATAGGAGAAGGATATCAGATTAAATTAAACACGGACGATGAGCTTGTTATTTCTGGGTCATTAGTTGCCCATGATACTCCAATACCACTTAGTGATGGATGGAATATTATTGGATATCTCCACAGAGAGCCATTTGATGCAATAGAAGCTATGAGTCCAATAGTTGAAGATTTAACTATTCTAAAGGACGAAACTGGCTTAGTATACTGGCCATTTTTTAGTTTAAATACTATAGGCGATATGCAACCAGGAAAGGGTTATCAAATAAAAACCTCAGACGACATAGTATTTGAATACCCTGACCTAGAGTCAGGAAGATTTGGGTATGGTGACGACCATTATGATTTTGTGTCCATGAAATATGAAAAGCCTACGAATACAGGTAATAATATGACAATAGCTATACCAAGTGATGTATGGCAGTCAAAACCATCGATTGATGATGAGATAGTAGTTAGAGATAGGGAAGGTTTAATTGTTGGTAATGTGTTATATAGAGAAGAGGGAACAGTAGTTACAATTTGGGGAGATGATGAATTGACAGAAGAAAAAGATGG
>PCAT01000095.1 GCA_002730655.1 Balneola sp. | reverse complement strand
GCTAGTAAGTTCTGCTTATTTCGATCCAGAACGTGGAGTTAGGCTTAGTTTTATTACCAATGGAATTGGGATGACCTTTTCTGTAGACGAACGGTCCGCATTTTATTCGGTAGAGAAGGATATGTTTGAACTAGCAGAAGACATTTTAAAAAAGATCGGATGTTAAATAAAAAAGGCAACTAGCAAACTACCTAGCAGTCTTTTCTAGACCCTAAAATGGACTATAAAAGTTGTGCAGAGATTAGATAATCGTAATATAAAAACCCCTCATTTTCACCTGAAAGACATTATTCGATATACTTTTTGCAGAATTTCCCTGTTAATAAATGGTGGGCCTATATCTCTACAATTAGGTGATAATTTAGTATATTTAAGTACTATTCATTTTACTCATTAGACAGGTTCGGTAATTTTTATTGAGTTGTTTGTCATGTGATTAATCCACTTCTAATGAAAAAAAGAGACTCTTTACTTTCCGAGGCAAAAGCATTTATTCTCCAGTACTATCAAGAAACCGAGCAATCTGGGTTTGAAGATCGTTGGGCAGAAATAAAACAGCAGATTCAAGAAACAGGAAGCTATACCCATACATTGGATGAACTTGATTATGGGGGTAAATTAGCATGGCGTAATTCCAACCGCTGCGTGGGCAGATTATTTTGGAAAACCTTGAAAACCTTGGATAAACGTAGCGTTTCAACCGCTTCGGATTTTAAAGAGGCACTTATCCAACACATTCAAACCGCAGAAACCCGAACCAAAATTAGAAGTACAATTACCATATTTGCTCCATCTGACTCAAAACAAGGCAGCCGATTTCGCATTAAGAATTATACCTTATTAATGTATGCGGGCTATGAAAAGGATAATCAAGTAATTGGAGATCCCAAAAATATAGCATTTACTAAGCATTGCGAATCACTTGGATGGAAAGGTGAAGGTACCCATTTTGATCTGCTTCCCGTAGTTTATTCGATGAACAATGGACCTGAGCAATGGCTTGAAATTCCACGCAATCAGGTGTCCGAAGTATACATTGGTCATTCCAAGTATCCATGGTTCGCGGATCTGGGCTTGAAATGGTACAAGCTTCCCATAATCTCTTTCATGAGCTTAAACATAGGAGGTATTGTTTACCCAGCAGCGCCATTTAATGGCTGGTACATGCTAGATGAAATAGCTACACGTAATTTTGGTGATGAAAATCGATACAATATGCTACCGGATATTGCCAAGCAACTAGACTTAGATTTGACAAGCCCATTTTGGAAAGAAAAAGCTCTAACAGTACTCAGTGAGGCTGTTTATTATTCATTTGAAAAAGCCTATGCCACTATTGTAGATCGGCAAAGTGCAGTGGAACAATTCATGAAATTCATGGATCAAGAGAATCAGGCTGGTAGACAGGTAACGGGTGATTGGAGTTGGTTAATTCCACCCAATGCTAGCTCAACTACCGCTATTTTTCATACAGAAATTAGTAATGAGCTGAAATTTCCTAATTTTATTTGAGCTAGCAATAGTACCTTATATAGTAAGATAGCAAACACTATAATGTATTGTTAACTAGTAGTGAACAGTAATCATGCACCTAAATCACAGCTGAAGCCAGGCCTACGTCAGAATTGGCAACAATTTTTGCTATTGGTTCTTGTCAATGCATTTGTAGGAGGAATGGTGGGTCTAGAACGGAGTATCTTCCCTGAATTTGCAGAGGAAGAATTTAGTGTACAATCCACTACTGCTATTCTAAGTTTTATAACTGCCTTTGGTTTTAGTAAAGCTTTTGCAAATTACTTAACTGGCCGACTCATTAATCAATGGGGACGAAAACGACTTTTACTCACTGGTTGGTTCATTGCCCTGCCCATTCCCTTTCTTCTTATCTACGCTCATTCATGGAACTGGGTCATTTTTAGCAACATTCTTTTGGGTTTAAGTCAAGGTTTAACTTGGAGTGCAACTATTATCATGAAAATAGATCTAGTGGGCCAAAAAGATCGAGGGCTAGCCATGGGTCTCAATGAATTTGCAGGATATTTTTCTGTAGGTTTAACGGCTTTTTTAACTGGGTTCATAGCCAGTGAATTCGGAGTAACCCCTTATCCTTTTTATTTAGGGATTGGCCTGGTGGTGGCGGGTTTATTGATTACATCGATTTGGGTTAAAGATACAAGCCAATTTGTCGAGTACGAACAACAAATAATTCACAGCCAGTCACTGGGAAATATTTTCATCCAAACCTCTTTCCGCCACAAAACATTGAGCTCTGTAACCCAAGCTGGCCTTGTAAATAATCTGAATGATGGCATGATTTGGGGCTTATTCCCCATCTTACTTCTAGGGCTTAACTTCCCCACCCAAACTATCGGATTGTTAGCGGCTATATACCCAAGTGTTTGGGGATTTGGACAACTCTTTACCGGAAAAATGGCTGATCATTATTCAAAAAAAAACATACTCTTCTGTGGTATGTTTGTGCAAGGTATAGCAATCTTGGTGATCCCATTCACCACTGACTTTATCCAACTCGCGATCTTAGCTGCTTTACTTGGTGCAGGTACTGCGCTGGTTTACCCCACTTTTCTTACCACAATAGCCAGCGCCACCTCTCCACTAGAACGTGGCGAAAGCATTGGAACATTTCGACTTTGGCGTGACTTAGGCTATGTCATAGGTGCAATACTATCTGGTATTTTAGCCGATTTTTTCGGCTTAGTAGCGGCTATTCTCGCCATAGGAACCCTAACTATTGCTTCTTCACTGGTTATACTATTTCGTATGCCAATTGAACTGAGTTCGAAATAAATTTTCTGATAAGTAATTATTAGTTTTATCTCTAAATAATTTTAATTAAATAATTTAGTAGACATCATTTAATATCAAACTGGGACAACTAATTGACCATCATTATTTGGGTGAGTTAAAATTTTAACTTAAAAATCAAATGCACTCGATATAATAGAATCTTTAAATATCCCTTCAGTACTTCCTGACCTAAATACCTCGCCATCTTTTAATACTATTATACGGTCGGAATATTGTGCAGCAAGGTTTAAATCATGTAAAATGATAAATACACAAACATTTTTTTACAATTTTACTAAAAATATTCATTATATCATGTTAATGCGAAATATCTAAATTTAAAAGCGGCACTTAAAATATATAAAGTATACATCTAGACGTATTAAATCACTTTAGTCAATACTATAGTGCATTTTTTAAATAGCATAACTTGCTAAGTAAATTATATTTATGATTTTTAATTTTTTGGATCATTTTTTCGGATAGAACCTGAAAATTCGACTATTTAATTAATCTAATTTTTTAGAAGTATATCCTTTTGAGCTGAAAATAAATCAAATACTGGTAATGTAGCGGCGCCCAAGGCAGCGGCATCTGGCCCTGCTGTACCAACTATAACTTTAGGGGCAACTGATTTCATGTCAACTCGATCTTTCGATAATAGATCTGGAAGATCCAAAGCGAAATGTTTTATTATAACTTCAGGTAGTCTTCCGCCTAATATGACTGTATCGAAATCTAAAAGATATTCTGCGCTTAGTAGAACCGGCGTTAAATATGTTTTTGCTAAATCAATCCACTCACTAAGTTTCTTATTTCCTTTTAGATATAAATTCTCTAAATCTTCTGGTCTTTTTATCATGATTCCAGAGATATTTAACCAACTATATAAATTTGATAAGTTGAAATGTTCACCAATGTGCGGTACATCGGAGGTGCTGAGCGGACTAACGTCATT
Source organism: Balneola sp. (assembly GCA_002730655.1). Classification (GTDB taxonomy): domain Bacteria; phylum Bacteroidota; class Rhodothermia; order Balneolales; family Balneolaceae; genus UBA1275. The sequence continues at coordinate 3,882 of PCAT01000095.1, read as the reverse complement.
AATAAATGGGAAGTATCCAAGTTCACCAGCGTTACGATTTGCCCCTTCAAAAACTGAACCTGCAATGACAACTCCACCACCTAACCCTGCTCCCATAAATAAATACAAAAAATCATTTTGATTTTTACCAGCACCATACCAAAGTTCGCCAATTGCAGCTGCAGAGGCATTATTTTTTAAAAATATACTTGAATCTATCTTTTGTTGTAATAAAGCAACGATCGGAACATTATGCCAATTTGGAAAAGCTTTTGGGTTAATTGTATTAATTACTTCATTATTTTCATTAATACTTAGCGGGCCTGGTAAACTTATTCCAACACCTGCAAAGTATGATTTTTGATCAATTTGCACTTCTTTAAGTAAGTTAACGGTATCCGATATCAATTGTACCGCTCTATAAGGCTCTGGATTATCTACCTCATAAAAATACTTTGATATAACTTTACCTTCTAAGTCTACTAACATACCAGTTAAATGGTCTCTATTAAAATCGATGCCAATAGAATATGCTCCATTAGGATTTAAAATTAGATTAGTAGAAGGTGCACCTCGACGTTTTTGTAATTTATCAGCACTTAAAATTAAACTCTTTTGTATAAGTCGATGTACGATATTTGATACTGTTTGAGGTGTAAGATTGGTTTTTCTTGCTATATCTGCGCGTGAAATAGGCCCTAACAAACGAATTGTTTCAAACACAATTCTAAAATTAAATGCTTTTGTGTATTTGAGATTGGTTCCTGATAGCATATGCAGCCCTTATATAATCAATTTAATTGTTAAAACTTACCTAATTATATAAGCTTTTTATATAAAATTAGATATATTGATATAACTATTAAAAAAGCGCTTTTTTAATGAATAATATCAACTAAGAAAATGATTTTGATTCAAATTCAATTTGAATTGATTAAGGATATAGAATTGTCTACACTTAATTAGTCAATTTATTTGATTTAATATCGTATGATCTTATTAATAAATATTTACGTGTCTAAAAATTAAAATCTAATGTTAAAATGTAAGAAATATGTACCATGTTTAACATTATTACTAATCACTATTTTCTGTATCCCTAGTACTCTTTTGGCTCTATCATTGGATAATGATATAATCACCCAAAACACTAAAGAAATAATATCTTCTGGATCAATTTATGGTTTTGTAAAAGAGTCTATTACTGGCGAGGAACTTATTGGTGCAAATATCATAATTAAAAATACAAATAAAGGTACTGCATCAGATGAGAATGGCTATTATAAAATTGACGGCCTCGAATCAGGATACGTAACAATAATAGTATCATATTTAGGATTTAAAAAGATTGAAATTGATACTTTATTGGCTAATGAGCAAAACTTAGAATTAAATATATATTTAGAATGGGAGGGTGTGACTGGTGAAGAAATTACAGTTTCAGCACAAGCAAGAGGACAGATATCAGCTATAAATCAGCAATTAGCATCAAATAAAATTACCAATATTGTAGCTAAAGATCGTATACTGGAAATGCCTGATGTTAATGCTGCTGAATCTATTGGTAGGCTTCCAGGTATCTCTTTGCAAAGATCTGGTGGTGAAGCAAATAAGGTTGTTATTAGAGGCCTCTCACCTAAATACAACTCTGTGACTATTAATGGCGTTCGTGTTCCTTCTACAGATACTGATAATCGTAGTATTGATTTATCTTTGATTACAAACGGAATGTTAGATGGTATTGAGGTCACCAAAGCTTTAACCGCAGATCAAGATGCTGACGCTTTAGGCGGTGCAATTGATCTAAAAATCAGGACTGCAGACGATGATTTCCAAAGTAATTTTCAATTACAAGGTGGTTATACTGCACTTCAAGAGACATATAATAATTATAATTTTTCGGGGTCAATTAGTAATCGGTTTTTTAATAGCGTATTGGGCATTATTGCTAATATAAACTCGGATAGATATGACCGCAGTGCTGATATTTTAAATGGTGGATATAATTTAAAACTTGTAAATGACAATAATATTGTTGTTGTAAATAGTCTGAGACTTAATGAAAGATATAATGAGAGAAAACGACTTGGTGGTAGTATTATTTTAGATTATCAATTACCAAACGGAGAAATAGTACTTAATTCAATTTATAACCGACTATCAAATTCAGGATTTGGGCGTAATAATTTTATGAATGTCGCTTCTGATATTCATTCATATACTATGGAAGATAATTTTAATACAACTTTCATAAGTACCAATTCATTGACTTTAGAACAAGAATTTAGATGGTTTAGATATGATTTTACAATTTCAAATACAATGTCCGAAAGTAAAAGTCCACATGATTACTCATGGGAATTTAGAGAGGAATCAGCCCGAAATGCTGTACAAGAGGACACCTTAGGATTATATAATGTACCTAGTATTTTCAGAAACGATTTAACTAATACAAGTTTTTATCGTATGTCGAGAACATTCAGAGTTACCGATGAAGATGAGAAGGCATATCAAATTAACGTTGAAATACCGATTACAATATCAGATAATATTTCAGGTTTTTTCAAAACCGGCGGCAAAATTCGGTATCTGAATCGAGTCAATAATCAAAACCAACTTAGCTCTGGTAGTACCCCTTACTATGGTGGAGGTGCAGACTTCAGAAGATCAGTTGCTTGGGGATTATCAGAATTAGCCATAGATCCAGAGGTAGCAAGGTTACCAATGGAACCATTTTTAGCTGATTATTCAAGATCGAATTTTATAGATGGGAGGTTTGAAATAGGGTATACACCAGAACCAACATTAATGCACCAACTAAGTATAATTGCACAGGACAGCTTGTACCTATCATACGATAACTATAACTCTGGGGGTCGTGATTATAGTGGAAAAGAAAAATATGATGCGTACTACATCATGTCGAAGTTTGATATAGGCAAATATTTCTCACTTATACCAGGTATCCGTTGGGAGAAAGAATACACTAATTATAGCGCAAATTATGTCACGTCTCGTATAAATCCGCCTGCTGGTACTGATTTAAATGAAAATTATAAAGATACAACAACCACACGCGAAAGTGAGTTTATACTCCCAATGGTACATTTCCAATTTAAACCGAATGATGTAATAATATTACGCCTAGCTTATACGGAAACAATTAGTAGGCCTGATTATACACAGTTTGCACCCATTACATTTTATAGTCCAATTGGAAATTGGGCAAATGCTCCCAATGGGAATCTAAATACATCAAAATCAAAGAATTATGACGCCTCGCTATCAATCTTTCAAAGTAAAGTAGGTCTTCTAACTTTTTCTGCATTCATCAAAGAGATAGATGACTTAATTACTAGTGCATCATTTAATTTAATTGAAAATCAAAATATTTTACCAGGTCTAGAAATTCGAGAGGCCGGATCTTCTGCACCTAAGGTTAGTACTTATATAAATTTACCAAAAGTAAGTAGTCTTAGGGGTTATGAAGTAGACTGGCAAACCAATTTCTGGTACTTACCCTCTGTTTTTAAAGGTCTAGTCTTAAATATAAATTATACGCACATAGTTTCAGAGGCTACATATCCAACTTTTGAATTATTACAAGTACCAATTGAACCCAGACCACGCAGGCCACCATTTACAACTAAGGTACTTAATGACACATCCTTTGTGAGTGATTTGCCAGATCAACCAAATGATATCTTTAATGTCACTCTAGGTTATGACCTTAATGGATTTTCAGCCAGATTATCCGTGCTATATCAAAGTAAAACTACAACGGGAAGCTTTGGACGACAATTTGAAAAAGGTGATGATCTTTATGTAGATGATTATTTACGTTTTGATTTATCGATTCAACAGAAATTTACTAGGAATTTACAGATTTATGCTAATCTAAAT
>PCAT01000094.1 GCA_002730655.1 Balneola sp. | reverse complement strand
TAAATCTGATATTTTAAGTTTTGATACAACAGGGTTAGCTTCCATTGGGCTTAGTGTATTTATTGGAGCACTGACCTTTACTGGTAGTTTTATTGCCTTTGGTAAATTAAGTGGCTTCATTTCTGGAAATGCGATTACCTTCCCTGGTTTAAATATCATTAACATTGGGGCTATGATTACCACCTTAGGACTTATAGGATATTTTGCCTACGATCCTAACAATCCTACTTTATTTTGGGTAATTCTAGGTATATCTCTACTCATTGGGGTAACCTCCGTAATCCCAATAGGTGGAGCCGATATGCCAGTGGTAATCTCCTTACTCAATTCCTATTCTGGTATTGCGGCAGCAATGGCCGGATTCGTATTACAGAATAACCTGCTAATTGTTTCAGGGGCATTGGTAGGAGCTGCTGGACTTATTCTAACCAACATAATGTGTAAAGCCATGAATCGTAGTTTGGTTAATGTGATTTTTGGTAGCTTTGGGGCCGCAGCTGGTGGACCTGGGGCAAGTGGGGATGGCGACAAGACCGTTCGCGAAACCTCTGCTGAAGATTTAGCTATTCAAGTCGCCTATGCTTCCAAAGTGGTGATTGTTCCTGGCTATGGTCTTGCTGTTGCTCAAGCGCAACATATTGTAAAAGAGGTAGCCACCAAACTCGAGTCTCGTGGCGTTCAGGTCAAATACGGAATTCATCCGGTTGCAGGTCGCATGCCTGGACATATGAATGTTTTATTAGCAGAGGCAGACGTCCCTTACGACCTTTTAAAAGATATGGATGAAATAAACCCCGAGTTTACTACTACCGATGTAGTACTCATTATAGGAGCGAATGATGTAGTAAATCCACTAGCTAAAACAGATCCAACAGGACCTATTTATGGTATGCCCATTCTAAATGTAGATGAAGCAAAACGAACCGTTGTTTTTAAACGATCATTGAGCGTAGGATATGCGGGTATCGATAATCCCTTGTTCTATGCTGAAAAAAATCAAATGTTCTTTGGCGACGCAAAAAAAAGCTTGCAGGCTCTTAATGAAGCGTTGAATGAAGTATAATTACCCCTTAATTGCTACTATAATAGCTATCCTTTGGCTGGGATGCTCCAAGGACGAATGCTCATTAGAACCAAATTTAGCTGTTAATCAAGAGCAGTTGACCAAAGATATTGAAGTAATTGACGCTTATTTAGCATCGAATAACATCGAAGCACAAACACACCCTTCCGGCCTGCGATATATAATAAAACGTAGTGGCGATGGTGATCGACCCAATTACTGTTCTAATGTTTCGGTGAGCTATGAGGGCAAAACATTGAATGGGAATATATTCGATAGTCGTTCTACACCTATAAATTTTCCTTTAGAAAATTTAATAACAGGCTGGCAGATTGGAATCCCACTCATAAAAGAGGGCGGGCGCATCACTCTGTATATCCCTTCTGTTTATGCTTATGGGAAAAACGGTATAGGCTCTGATATTCTAGCAAATGCCTCACTGGAGTTTGAAATATTACTTTTTCAAACCAATTAATCCCTAGTCTGCAATAGCAAAAACCTTATAGATCTCAGTAAAAAGCCTTATCAAATCATGACAAAAATCAGACAAATGCATCACAAGGTTTATTTAATATTAAATCTTGGGAACTTTTAAGCCTAAGTTGTGCATTTAGTTAAATAGATAGTGATACGCTAAAATAGGTGAAGAGAAAGTTAAGGAGTTTTTTTCATCTTAGTATTTCAATCAATATTGCAGCCTCTGGCTGTGGTCAATTAGTAGCACGCTTTGCTGGTTTGCTCTATTTGATAAACCTCCTATTATTTGGTTAGTACCCTTCAACCCTGAAAAGTTGAAGGGTTTTTTTATACTATATCCTGTTCGTAATATTTGCGTGCTAAATAGAATGCACTAGCGGAGCCTATTCCACATATTAGATAAATACTCCATACAGATGAAGCTACCGCATTGGCTCCTTGATAAATTTGATCACTCAACCAACCTGCCAAAGGTGGGCCTACACCAAAACCAACAACACTAACAACAAATAAATATAAAGCACCCACTAGGCCACGCTGGTCATCACGCGCAAAGAATTGAATAATCGCAGCGGCTACCCCATTATAGGAAGACGCGATTACATTTCCGATTCCTATAAACCAAAATGCAGTTAAAGGACTCTCACTATGCAATCCGACCCACAAAAAAGGCAGTGATACTAATCCAGAAATCCATCCCCAGGCTAATCGGTTCCTAGGGCCAAAATGTTTAGCCCAATGATCCGTTACCCATCCAGCAATGGTAACGGCCAGTGCAGTCACTATTAGAAACCATCCGTAATGTGGTATTAAATCGATTCGATCAAAGCTTTGAGTAAAAATACTACCAATAAAAGCCAGTATGGTATACCCACTCATTGCAAGCAATCCAAAACCCAATAAATGATATCTTAACGCTGGTTTAGCCAATAAATCTTTAATTTGATGCCATACAGATTCTTCACCTCCAAAGGAGGCTGTTGGATTCCCCTGATTAATGGAATTTCCTCCATTAGGCTGATAATCCACTCTCTTTGGTTCGACTAACCCAAAGAAAGAGAGTCCAACTAGAAAGAAACCAGATACCCCTAATACCTGTAATGAAATACGCCAATCATATGCTTGTGCCACAGAACCCCCGACTAAGAAAGAAAGACCTACCCCAACAAAGATGGCAGAAGCGTAAGCTGAAAAGACAGTAGCTCGTCGCTCTTTTGGGAATAAATCAGCTAGCAGCGAATAAACCGCCGGACTTAGAGCTGCTTGGCTGAGCCCCAAAGCCATTCGTAAGGCTACGAGAAAACCTAACGAGGAGGCCCAACCACTGACTAGAGTAGCCAAGCTCCATACTGTTGCTCCTGCTAAAATAATACGAACTCGAGACGTTTTATCAGCCAAACGTCCCATTATCAAGCCCATTATCGCATATATCCAACTAAAGCTAGGTCCGTACAACCACCCTAGATCAGTAAAACTTAATCCTAAATCCTGCCGAATTGATTCTCCCAGTACCGCAATAATTTGACGGTCTACAAAGCTATTCACATATAACAGCATGAGTAGGGCCAAAGATAGATAGCGAGTAAAGTTAACACTGAATAGCTTAGAATACATCATAGAAGGTGGCTTTTTAGCACCCAGCTAAACGAATTATTGGTAAACCGTATATTACGTCTAATAAACATCTAACAACACTGAGGCTACATAATGCTCTTGAATCTCTAGTATAGCTTCTTCACGTGGAAGTTGGGATACGGATGGTTGATCAAAGGAGGTCATATCAGCATCATAATCTCTTAAATAGTTATCACTCCATGTCTTTAAATCATATACTATGGGGCTAATAGATAGCCCCTTCTCAGTGAGATAATAAGCATTCACTTTTTTGTTATTAGGGGATGATTTTTTGTGATCAGATCTAAGCTGAGCATAGTCTTTAAACAAGAGGATAAAATATTTGGGGCGATACCTTCATCTGATTCTGATATATCCTTAAAAGTATGGCAATATTGAATAAGCATGAGTTTGATAATAACCAAGGTCCATCTATCTCCCACTATATCCACAGCAGAGGTGACAGGACAGCTACAACTAAATAAATTTTACTGGTTTCCATATTCTTACGGACACTTACCAAATAAAGTAAAACTTAAACATATGAATAAATAGTCAATTCCTAATTTTATAATTACTCCCAAAAAGTACACAAATACATCACCTCACTCACTACCAACTATTATGTCTGAAAAGTGCTTTATAAAGGGAATATCTAGATATATAGGGCTAAAGCCGTACTGTGCCAAACAAATTCTAGAATATGGCTATAGCTTTATTGGTTCTACTCGATCAAATTAAAAAGAAGCAGAAGTGTTGCGTAATTTAACTAAATAGATGTTGAGACGACTAATCTAGGCTTAACAGAATTAGACCGCACCGAGGATGGGGGATTCTAGGCTTTCTAGGTATGAGGTCTATGCTGATAATTTAGCAACTAAGAAATTTTTAGTTGAAAGCACTTACATTTTTTTAAACGAAACTTAAAATATACCACCACCTTTATAGAAAGGCTGATACCGGTAAAAAAAGTATCTCAGGATTGTTTATTATGGATACATGAAAAATAGATCAGCCAAAAAAGGCCTTAAGCTACCTCGTAAGTCGAAACAGCAAAAAGAGCGCGCGGCAGAGATTCTTCGAATACTCTATACTAAATATCCTAATCCTCACTGCGAATTAGACCACAGAAATGCCTTTGAACTATTAATGGCTACTATTTTAAGCGCTCAATGCACAGATGTACGAGTAAATATGGTTACGCCTGCTCTGTTTGAAAGTTACCCCACCGCAGAACTCATGTCTCAGGCTCCATTAGAAGAACTTGAAAAGTTGGTTAAAACGACCGGATTTTATCGGAATAAAGCAAAATCTTTGAAAGAAGCTTCTCAACGAATAATATTAAATTTCAGTGGAGAAGTACCTCAAAACATGGAAGATCTTCTTAGTCTACGTGGTGCAGCTAGAAAAACTGCTAATGTAGTATTAGGCAATGCCTTCAATATTAATGCAGGAGTCGTGGTCGATACCCATGTTAAACGGTTTTCATATCGATTTGGATTTACCCGTGAAAAGAATAACACCAATAAAATTGAACGTGATCTCATGGCATTATTCCCTCAAGAATCCTGGACAGATTTATCCCATTTAATGATTCATCATGGTAGGGGCCCTTGTAAAGCAAGAAACTCAAAATGTTCTACTGATGACCTTTGTAAAAAATTTTGTATAAACTGTAGGCAAAATAAAAAACTAAAACTTGAATAAGTAAATCTAAGTACGCTTCATCTAAATATAACACCTAATTAATTATTAAGATAGCTAGCCAGTAAAGAATGAAAGTGATGTACACCCTTTTCACGAGTTGGAGAAAAACGTCCAGTTCTATAATATTTTGACTGAAGACCTGATTGCACTCCTTCTACGACAAATTCATCTTCTCTTTCTACCTTGTCTAATAAAGCTCCAGCTCCAGTAGATAATTTACTTTCATCGTAAACATATGTTATAAAGGACACCTTAGTTTTATTTTTATTGATTGGTTTGACAACGTTTATCGATAAACCCCAAGGATAAAAATTTAACATCAAATTGGGAAAAATCCAGTAGTAATAAGCAGCAACAAATTTACCATAGTCTGGATGACCGACTGGTAGTTCAAAAGTTTCTTCACCTCCTTCTGAATAACCAATCTGTAAATTAACATGATCATAGATCTCTGTTTTATAACTCCCATAATCTAATACAGCATTTAAATCATCATGTACAAATGGTATATGAAAACCCTCCAAATAATTGTCACAATACAAAGCCCAATGACAATTAATTAAATAATCTTTATTTCTGCTTTTATCTAGTTTAAATTCCTTAATTGGTAAAAATCCAACTCTCTCATTTAATATTTGAAACACCTCAGAAAAATCAAATTTAGTATCTAAACCAACAAAAAGATGACCTCCCCAATTTCTTAACTCAAATTCATGTAGGCTATCACAAGGTCTAGGGAAATCTATTGCCTCTTTAAACTCGGGCATTGATTTAAATGTACCATCTAAATTGTATCGACGACCATGATACATACACTTTAAATTATTGACTTTATCTGGATTATGAATAATTATATTACCTCTATGTGTACAAACATTACTAAAACATTTGATTCGATCTGTTTCATCACGGACTAAAAGCATTGGCTCTGTTAAATAATTATCAAGTAACGTGAATGGATATACTTGTTTCGATAATGGAATTATTGAATTTGAATCACCAATCCATTGCCATGTTTTCTCAAAGATATTTTCTTTAATTCTATCAAATACAGTCTCATCCCTGTAAAAACTAGATGGAAGGGTTTCTGCTTTGGTAATATCTTGATCAATATGAAACTGAGTCATTTAGTAATTTTATTATTTTCTTTATTTAATAAAAAATATAACGGAATACCTAAAATCAAAAGAGTTAAACCCCATAATATTATTTTAATACCGCTACCAAATATAACCCATACACAAAATATAATAGCCAAATATGATATAATTTTTTCTTTTAGATGATCACCTGCCAATGATTTAATTAAAACTAACAAGCTTATTGATGATAGTAGATACGGAGTTAACACCGAAAGAGTAGATAAGTTCATCATAAAGGTAAACGCTTGAACCAAACCGTCGGAAAAATTTAAACCCATAACTAAAGAGGCAAGGCTACTTGATAAAATGATTCCAATAATTGGTGAATCGTTTTTATTTGTTTTACCAAATAATTTAGGGAATAAATTATCATTTGCTGCTGCCATTGGCACTTGCCCTTGAATAAGTATCCACCCATTTAGGGCTCCTAATGTTGCTATAACCGCACCTCCTGCAACAATGTATTTAGCTAAATCACCCCAAAATAAAGCTGCTGCATCTGCAAATGGAGCGTTTGAATTTACAAGGTCGACTTGAGGAATAATTCCCATTATCACGATGGAACTAGTGATATAAATTGCTATAGTGAAAAAAGTTCCTGCAATTGTAGAATTCCTGACTGTTGTATGGGCATTTTCAATTTTAGAACTTGTAATAGTAGCACTTTCCATACCTAAAAAAGCAAATAAAGTTGCTGTAGTTGTTATTGTAATTGAACTTAAATTAGATTCCCCACTTAAATTAGGTACTCTAAAATTACCTGATTCAATGTAGAAATAACCAAATATGGCAATAAGAAATATTGGCGTTACTTTTAGTACAGTAGTAACAATTTGCACGATAGCAACCGTATTCAATGGCTTTGAATTGATCCAAGTAAACAACCATATAACTGCTAAGCCTGTTAATATTGCATAAGTAGTATTATTGAGAAAAGGGAAAAACACTTCTAAATACCCAACTAAGGCAACTGCTATAGCAGCATTGGTACACCAAATAGATACCCAATATCCCCACGCAACTAAGTATCCAGGAAATATTCCCAATCCAAGTCTTGTGTATGCGTATGGTCCGCCTGTAATATTGGGTGCTACTTTACCAAGACTACCAAAAACTATTGCTAATAAAATTGCACCTATAGATGCAAAAACCCATCCAACTAAACTTATACTACCATACAATGCTAATGTTGCTGGAAGTAAAAATATACCCGAACCAACCATGTTACCTACTACAAGAGAGGTGCAAGACCAAAATCCGATATATTTTTGCTTAGAGATGATAATATATATGAGGAGTTCAGTTTTAGTGTATACAAATAAAGCTAAAGAATGAAATTTATATTGTAATACATAAAATAAACTTAGACAAAAACTTTAAGATGATTTATAATCAAATAAATCAAAAATTTGAATATATACTTATTATTTATGTTATTAACGATATATAACTAAAAAATTCACGTTATATACTAATTAAATACTAATTAATTTTTACATTTTCATGATGAGTAATCCTGAGCAAGCCATATTGAGTAATACAGAACTTTTAAAAAAATCAAAAGAAATACTCAGTGCAAATTACAGTAAAGTAATGTTGCCATTTTTTTTAGTATTCTTGGTGCAAGTTATTTTACAAAATTCACAAGAATTTTATGGCCTTCTATTTAATAATTATGGTCTTTATAGTGCAATTACCTACGGAATAATTTCCTTTATATATATTTCTCTGGCAACTATAGGACTTGCATCATTTGGATTACATATTGCAAGAGAAGAAGGATTTGAGAAAAATAAACTACTAGAGGGATTTAAAGTTTTTCAAAAAGTTTTAGCTGTTACTTTAGTTTATTTCCTAGTTATTTTTATTGGTTTCTTATTACTTATCATACCTGGTATAGTTTTAAGTATCATGTTCTCTCAGGTTTATTTTTTAATACTTAAAACTCCAGAAAAGTCAGTATCCGAATTATTTAAGGAAAGTGCTTTGTTGATGAAAGGATATAAATGGCAACTATTTATTATGTATATTCGCTTTGGCTTCTTTTTGATATTAAGTGCGTTTACGTTATTTATATGGTCTTTATGGTTAATTCCTCAATATTACACTGCTTTTGCTTTATTTTATGAAATGATCAGCTCCAACAGAATAGTTTCTGGTGTCAACCATCTGAAAGGTGATGTTGTAAATGATCAAGAATGAAATCTTTAATAATTGTCTAGAATATTTAATCATTGGCCTGCTTTCACTTTTCTTTTAATTAGACCTCTCCGCCTACGTAAGTTACCCCAGCATCACCTGTATAGCTTACAGAATTATCGCTTGGTGCTGGAATATTGTTGATATTTATTTGAAATTGGTCTAATACTATACCTAAATCTTTAGTCTGTATTTTAGGCGGGAATTTTGTTTTAACGAACCCACCACTTTTAAGATTAAGTCTTTGAGTCTCTTTTTTTG
>PCAT01000117.1 GCA_002730655.1 Balneola sp. | reverse complement strand
TGGAAGCCCCTTCAAAAACAACCGCACTATCTGTAAACGATACTCCGGTTGAAAGCGTAGCGCTGTCTCCACCAAGTCTGGTATATAGTTCTATTAAATTTTGATTTATTTTAGTTCCAGCAGTACGAAGAGTATCTCCTGTACCGTCATTTGCTGAACTACCAATATTAATGTTTTGCCTAGTCATTTTAATTCCTGATATATTGTTCTATTTATACTAGAAAGATGAATCACTGGTGTATCTAGTGAACATTTCATTGTCCATAGTCTCTGTAGTTAGCGAGAAGTCAGGTCTTGCTGCACCTGCGCTGTCTCCAATGTCACTATCATCAAACTTGAACGAGTTAACTCCAATAAGTTGTGCAGTATTAGAATAAAATTTATCAATTTGTTGAGCCGAAAGATTTTGATATACACTTATAATTTGGTCTAATCCTACTCTAAATGTTGTAGCATCTGAATCAATTAATCCAGTCATCTGAGTAAATGGTGAGACCGGAGATAATAAAGCTTCAGAAGTCAATATAGGTCCAACTGCTGAATCCAATACAACTAACGGAGCAGAAAGACTTAAACTTGCTTCTCTTTCAACTATAACTTCTCCTGCAAAGAAAAATCCTGCAGGATGTACAAACTTTTTATATAACTCACTCCACTGAGAAGTATCTATACCTACTTTAATAAGCAACGAAAAGATCTGGAACAATTCGGCATTTTGTATAAATTTTAGAGATTCTGTACCAATCTCTGATTCTCCAACCGTAAATATCTGTCTTTTAGGATATTCAACTTCTGCAGATTGTTGAAAGAATAACCTAAAAAACTCTTCAATAGAAAATCTACTTCCTTTATGCTGAGCAAATTGTGCAAGTCTTGTAAGGGCGAATCTTACGTCAGAAAAGTTTTCACCAGTTTTTAAGCCACCAGCAATTTCTGATACAAGATTGTTTAAAAACTGAGTCTGTGTCGCGTGTATGTCGCGCGTATCAAATAATCTTCTATTGTCTTCTCCAAATCCATGAGGACCATCAGAATCCATAAACTCATAATAATTTTCTAAGAAAGATACGAGCTTTGGAAAATCAGCAGTAAAATACTCCGGAAGAGATTCTCTAACTTTTCTTACTTGAAAACTTCTAGGTCTTCTATTAAGATGTGGATTTTGCGACATATTATAATGTTACCTGCGTATTCTGAAAATCTAGTTGAGCTTTAGAAGTTGATAATGTTCTATCAATATCTAGAATATAATTACGTAAAGGTCTTATTGTGTTTTGATTTGCTGGAGTAATATCTACTCTTATGCCAGAGCCTTCAAATGCAGAAGGATTAAATCCTGTAAAAGTAACAGTACCAGTAGCACCTACGTATGAGCCTATATTATCTACAACAACGTCACCATCATTATTAAAAACTTGTAATTTAGTAGACTTTAAAAGATTTTTAATAGTACAAGTTTGTCCATTTAAAGTAAATCTTGAAGTAGTCAAAGTATGATTAACATCATCTGGCGTGGCTATGGCCACTGGAAAGTTAACAGTATATTGAAGTGTTTCTCCTACCGATGGAGTAAAAGTTTGATTAAGTTTTACATCCATCTTAGAGTTAAGAATAGCTTCGTCCAAAGCGTCTAGTTGAGTTAATAAGTTAGATCTTCTAAACACTTTGTTAAACTTATTTAAGTTAGTAGAGAAGAAGTTATTAATAGTCGTTTGAACTAGATTTTCAACTGTTTTAGACGTAGAACTCGTCAAGTCTGGATCTAAGTTAAAAGTAGTATTTATTTGAACATTTGTAGTTATAGGATCGACAAAAACTGTATCGATAGACATTATGGCTAAATTATCTGTAAGTTCTGTTCTTATAGTATCTTTAACATTCTGTTGAGTATCATCAGCGATATTGGATTTAAACTTAAGTCCAACAAATACTTTTCCAAACTCAGGAGGTTGATTATCAGCTCCGCCAAATGAAGTTACGTCATCTAAGAACGAGCCATAGTTTGCCAAAATCTGAGCAGTATAGTCTTCTGCAGTAACGAGTCTTCTTTGGGCCGTGAAAGATATAGGAGCATTTTGTCTTATTGATTCTATACTTTCTTTAAACGCACCGCCTGATGCGTTACTTTCAGTGACGGTAGTTAAATTAATTGGTGATCCATCTACGGTGATAGTAGTTGTAGGCGAGAACGAAGAAGCTCCGTTAGCGGCTGTAGCTTTAGTAGATAGATAATCAATTACAATTTTATTTCCAGCTTCTGGGGCTTTTCCAGTAGATATACCATCTCCAAATATTACTTCAAAGTAGCCATTTGGAACTTCTTTTATTTGAAAGAGTGTAGAAGTATTTGTTATTCTTATCGCTTGATTAATATTAGTATAAGTATCAAAAGCCGTTGATGATGCAGTCGCAAACACTCTTACTCTGATAGTAGTGGTGTCCATTGTAACATCTGGAATAACGTAAATTTGTGAATCACCAGTTTCACCAACAAAGAAAGTCTTTGTTTTTTCTTGTCCTTCGAATACTGGAATACCAGTTTGACCGTTTCCATCTAAGAACTGATAAAGTCCTGCTCCATCATCTAAAGCCGTAAAATTTTCTCGAGTTTGAAACGTATAAGAAACATCATCAACTGAAGTTGTAAACTGCGTGTTTCTTGGCAGTGTGATTGCAGTTGGTCTAGTTGACGAAGCCACAGAAAGAGATAAGTTAAGTTTAGCTTGAGCAGACGAGTAAGATCTTGGAACATATCCTAAAGCTTCAGCATGAGAAACTATTGAACTTCGAAGCTGCGCTGTATTTAAAAAGCTTTCATTTAAGGCAAAGTTACCAATAAGACCATTGAAATGAGTGTTATAAGCTAAAACGTCTAGTACATTACTTAGTCCAGAAGCTTCAAAATCGTAATCAGCAAATTCTGTTTTTTGTTTAAGAAAGTCTTTAAGTTTAGTTTTGATAGTATCAAAATCTAATTGAGTTGATTTAATTGTTGTTGCCATTTATCTTAACCTCGTTAAAGAAACTTCCACTTGCACCTGTTGAGCTGTGTTAACAACCTGAAAGAACACCGTAACTTTTACTTCGTTCTCGTCTGGACTTATGATACTATTTATGTTAAGTATTTTTGCCCTAGGTTCGAAGTCTTCTATTGACTTTATTATTCTCTCTTCTAGCGAATCATCATCAATATCAGTGCTTAATCTAAAAAGCATTGAATTTAAATCACCACCATATCTCGGCAAGAAAGGTTTCTCTGCAAAATTTGTAAGTAACAAATTTCTTACAGCTTGTTTTACTGCCGCTGCGTTACTCTTTTTAAAAATATCTCCAGAAGGCTTCTTTGTAAATGACAGGTCTATATCTTGATAACCTACGGTTCTGGCCGTAGTTATGGTTTTATTACCAAGATTTCCATCTTCTATTGAAAAAGCTCTTGCTGGCATTATATTTCCTTTATTGTCTATTTATAACGAAATTTCTTCGTTTGGATCTAAAATTTCCATTAGTTCGTTAGTAGACTGCACGTAATTATTAAATCTGGTTTCAACTTCATTTTGATACGTTACTGTCCATGGAGGAATAATCTCTGGCATCACCAGTATCAACTGAACGTTTAAACTTCCATCAGGATTATAGATATCGTAATCTAATATTAACTTGTCGAACTGTAATAAGTTTTTAAGATATATTGCTAAGTCAAATGTTTTTTCATTATCTACTTGACCATTTTCGTCTATAAGTTCATAGACTACTGCACGGCCTCTTGACATTAAATAATTTATTCCATCACTGACATCAAGAGTCTCACCCGGCTCAGCCCGGTATAAGCCTTCGACGACTTGCAATCTATGATTAGCAAACTCTCTACTACAAGTAGCAGAGTTAACTACCTTCATAGCCCGAGCTTGTAACACATATTGTTTTGCTAATCGCATTCTATCGTCATCTTCAATTATATGAGTCAATGTAACTGGATCACCAAGACCTCCTAAAAAAGTAGCCATAGTAATCCCAGGCGCTAATCTAGTTCTGCTAGTTATCTCTTCTTGAAACAAAGGATTAAACTTTGGATCAGGAAAGTATGTAGTCTTATATGTTTTTGCCATTCGTTTACCTAATTATGTAAATAACTTTGAAGTAGTAGCTGCTCTACCGACCGGTTGATCTGGTCTCATAGGCGACTTTTCACTACCAATTATTCTTCCAGTTTTCCCAGGAGCTATGTTAGCAAACCCAGGAGATATTATACCTTCAGATAAAATTGCTCCAATAAACTCCTCATTATTTAAATTATTAGCGTCTCTTAACTTTGATCTTGCTTCTCTAGTTGTGAGCAAGGTTTTTGACACGCCACCATAATTTGTAGTTTGATCAATTTTATCTTTTAAGAAATTACCATCATCAACGTCAACTCTTCTTATCCCTTTTGGAGAATTGTTTAATATAGCTTGAGCTACAGCATTTGTAACTTGAACAGTATTCTTATTTGTCGCTGTAGTATCAGTTGCGCTATGTCCACCAGTACCAGCACCTGCACCTAATGAAGTTGCAACTAAAGCTTTTGCCGATTGATTGGCATCAATTGCTTGAGTGGCTGTACCAACTAAATCGCCTCTAAAAGTTGTTGAAGTCATTTCAGTTGAGTTAATTCTTGGAATATGAGCGGTCTTTCCGTATACTACCATTTCTTCTCCACCAATAGTTCCACTGTCTCCTGCCACTAACAGAGAAGAAGAAGCGATATTAGCACTTCTTGTTGAAAGTGTTATTTCGTTTTCTGCTGTAAGAATTAAAGTATCACCGTAAGTTTGAGTTACATTAGATCCAACTATCTGTGTTACGTTACCTTTAATAGTTTCAAATCTATCTCCAAGTATTACTTCTGATTTAGTGCCGGCAATTTGTTCAGTTTTGCTACCAACAATTTCAATTTCTTGATTTCCAGCAATCTCTTGAATAAATCCTCTTTTTACTGTCTGTTCTAAATCACCGTCAGTTTTTATATTGAAGTCACCACCAACTTCAATGTCAAAATCTCCGGCAACTTTTAATTTAAGGTTACCATTATAGTGAAGTTCACCATCACCATCTACGATAACTTTCTCGTCTTCTGCAGTAACTCTTACTGTATTTTTTGTAGAACTATAAATGACAGTTCCATCTGCTCTCATCTCTACGCCTGATCCTGTTCTATGGCGTATCATGACTCTTTGAGCATTTGGTGTATCATCATATTCAATAATATGGCCAGAAGCTGTTTCTTTAACTTGATTGTTTGGATATACAGACACTGGTTCAGATTCAAGTTCTAAATCTAAACCTGAAACACTTCCACCTAAATATACATTAGTTCTTTTAGAACCTCTTGCTTTGTCGTTTACACCGGATCCTTGAAGATATTCAGGCTTAGGAAACACACCTTCAGGATCTTCATAGCCATGCTGAGCATTTTCTAATTCTCTTAATTTAGCTGGATTTACATTTTGATCTAAATTTTCGAATATTTCTGTCATTATCTTAAAAATCCTAATTTGTTTGCTATAGTGTTAGCTATTTTGTTATTACCTGCAACGTCTTTTATATTTCTATTAAAAGCTCCAGCAGCTTTATCGATGGCAGCTGTTTTATTTTTGATGATATTATCAGAATTAAACTTACCGATAGAACCGTTCTGAGCATTTTTAGCCTTTTCTATTTCAGCTTGTAAGTCAAAGTCATCACTAGAAATTTTATCAAGGCCTGTATTCATCTCACCTATAGCCGCATCTAAGTCTTTTTGTATCTTAGTCCCGTCGACTTGATTAATCTTATCAAAGTCTTGAGCTACTTTATCAAAGCTAAATTTACGCTTTGAATTAAAAGCAGTTTCTGCTGGCTTTGCTAGTTTCTTTGGCTTGATAAACGCAGCTTCTTTTTTAGTGGGTGATGAAGTTATTTTTGTCGGGTCCTCTACATTATTTACTTTACTAAACTTTTCTCTAAGAGCTTCAACATCAATCCCAGGACCTAAGTATCTTAAATCATACTCGTAATCTCCAAATACATTAGCACCTTCAAAAGATTCATAAAATAATTTTGTAAAGTTTTCCAACGCTCTTTGCTGATCTGCATTAACTGGATGCTTTTCTGAAGCTACAATAGTAAGTTGAACTCCGTCTAAATCAAACATAGTTTCAGATCTAGTAAGGTCTATAGGTCTACCTCTTTGTATAGATCCATTTGTAAGAATAACATAATGAGCTTGTAATCCAAAATCAAATGGTTTATTCTTCATCTTTGTATCTGCTTTTTTAACAGCATCACTAGCAGAATTACCTTGACTTTGAAATTCTTTTACAAGTGCGTTCTTTTGAGCTTCAATAGATAATTCATGTAATCTTCTCGCGTTTACTTCTTTTGGTCCTCCCCAAACTTTTGCAGTCCAGCCTATAACCAATGTTCTTATGGATCTTTTTGTATCTTCTTTTCCTCTTTGAGAAGTTTCAAAATCTGTTTTTAATTCATTAAATCCATCAATCACTTCAAAAGCATAATCACTTGGTGTTGTAAGTCCAGTAAAACCACCAGCATGCTGCTGTAGATCTTTAATAAAAGATGGCGTTATCGCGTCAGCAGTAAGTTCACTTTTACCAATCAACTTAGATAGATTAGTGTCGAAGTTAGGTTTTCCAGTCTTAAAATCTAATCCTTCAATAAAATTTGGTGGCTCTTTAAATCCTTTTGGAACTATAGCCCCAGGCGCTAAAGCACTAAACTTATTCTTAATGTCACCTGAAATATCTGGCAAACCATTAAGTGGATTGATAGGCTTTACACCTTTTGTTTTTACTGCGGCCAAAGCAGCTTGAATATTAGTTCCACTTCTTCCAGCTGCTTTTGATATCTTACCAAAAATATCTGAGCTCAATGGATCACCTTGATTAAATATTTCACTGGTTTTCTCTTTTATAGTTTTTTGAGTTTGTGTTGTTATTTGTTTTTGCGGACTTTTACCAGATTGAAAATTTTGCATAGCTTTTTCTAAGATATTACCAGTTGATGCTGATAGCTTATCAGTTGCTGGTTTGAATTTAGTTAATATCTGTCTCGCTTTTTCTGGTTTAAGATTTAAGTTTTTTTGAAAAGTTCTAAGTTGAGCTTTTGCACTTCCATCTGCAACTACTGATTTTAGAAAAGCTTTTGGTTGTATTCCAGTATCTCCAAATAAAGTTTTAGTTTCATTAGCTAGTGCATTTGTTACTACACCAATGCCTTCACCAGCATTTTCTTCTAATACACTCGGTGCTGCTTTTTTTCTAAAAGCTTTTAT
>PCAT01000093.1 GCA_002730655.1 Balneola sp. | reverse complement strand
GTCTTTCAGTGGGTACTTATATGTTTAGAGTCCACGCAGAAGATCAAATTATTTCAAAATTAATGACCGTAATCAGATAAATATATACCGTATCATGGCGTTTTTTATGTAATTTGTTTCATTTTTAAAATAAATCGGGTATACTTTTACAATAATTGTCTACTTGTATAACAGTCGTATCATCGTGGCTATCAAAAAATGATAAACCAAGAATAAATTTGCACTACTATGAACAAGGCACGTCTAGTCAGTGAATTGAGTAAGCAACTATCGTTATCAAAAAATGATACAGAAAAACGATTAAATTATTTTGTTGATCTAATTTGTCAAGAATTAGATCAACAAAACACCATTCAACTTCCTGGCTTGGGGCAATTTGAAACCCGTGAACGAGCCTCTTATATCGCATACAATCCGCATTACCAGAAAAAAATGCGTGTACCCCCAAAGATTATCGTCCGATTTACTCCCACCAAAGCAATTAAGGATGAATTAAAGGGGTCTGGATTATGAGGCTTAAACGCAATGGAAGTGAGCTCATTGAATTGTTTGCTATAAAAGCGGGTATTAATCTAAACGAGTCTAAATCATTTATTCAGGCTTTGTCTGAAACAGTTACCGAAGTGGCCATCAGTGAAGGTAAAGCAACAATTTCTGGCTTTGGACGATTTACCATTTCGGAGGTAGCCGACAGAGAAGGAACACAACCAGGCACAGGTGAAAGCATTATAATCCCTGCTCATAAACGTATGTACTTTACTCCATACAAAAGACTAGCAGATCTAGTAAATAAGAAAAATATCCAAATAAAAAATAAAGAGCTCAATACAGTTACAAATACCCAGATGGAAAAAAATAACAACTCTTTTTCTGAAAATTTAAATGAAATTGATTCTCAGGAAAAAGCTGCCTTATTAGATGAATTAGAACTAATTATTCTGCAAAAAAAGAAGCATATGATGAGTTCTTCCATAGATATTCGTGTTGAAGATGAATACTCTGCCGAACAAGAGCAACAAAACCAAGCAGAAGAAAAAGGGAAAACACATCCTTTAGAAATCACTTCACCAGATAACATCACTACTATTGATCCAAGCTCTCAACATATTACAAAAGAAAGTACTTTCTCCAATAATGAAAGTACAAATAATCCAAAAAAATATATACCTATCGATGAAGATTTGCTTAAAGATTTTATTCAGACAATGGATGAACTCAAAACAGTCATAAAAAATATTGATGCAAAATCAGATCGAGAAAAATCTAAATCGAATGACATTATTAGTATTAATAAAAAAATATTTATCTCAAGTAGCTTGATAGGTGTTTTCTTGCTTTTTGTAAGTGGTTTTTTAATTGGGACTACAGTGAGTCAATTCTTTAGCCCAGGATCGATAGATAATGTGAATAATTTAAGCCAACAATCAGTTCAAACTAATACAAATACTATTAGACAGGATCAACCGATCAAAGCCAATGGTTTTGGGGATACAGAATTAGCAGCTAAAGCAACACAAAGAACCAATAGTTCAAACGCTAATACTACTAATAAATCGAAAAATGTATCCAAACCTTCAGCTGCTAGTCCCACCTCTTCAGGGTTTTCTGCCACAAGGAGTATACGCTTCAATAGCGAAAAAGGACTTTATAATATGGCGAAAGAAATTTATGGTAACCCACGACTCTGGGTACTATTATTTGAGGAAAATTTTAATACCAATCAAAACCCTGATGACATTGCAGATGGGACCCCACTAACCATCCCAGTTATAGCTGCACCTAGCTCGTTAAATCGACTTGAGAAAGAACGTCTACGCATTGCCTTACTCCATGTGGCCCAAGCCTACGAAAATGCTGGGAAAAGAGATTTAGCCCAGAATTACCGTAGTGCGACACTATATTACCTAAACACCATGTAATAACTGAAGGTGTTATTATTAACTTAGTAAAGCTAAGGCTATATAATCGGCTAATCGGACTCCTTCTGAGGTTAAGCTAATCCTATTTCCGTTTTGACTAATTTTTCCCTCTTTTACTAGTTGTTTTAAGCGGGCATGCTGTTTGGTATTAAATTCAAATTTATACAAATCTGTTAAAATAGAATGATCAAATCCTCTACTCGTTCGTAATCCAAGCCATATATATTCTTCCGCTAAAGTAGATTCTTTGATCGGTTCAATAAGGGTTCGTATTTTATGTTGATAGTCATTTTTCTTATGTATGTACGCCATAAGATCTTTAGGGTTAGACCATCGTAAAGCCACTTCTTTTTCAAATGAAGAACCCTTAAAAAAGCCCATCTCATCGCCAATTAATTTTTTTTTCTCCTCTGATGATTTTGGCCACCAAAAAGAATGGGCTCCAGGGCCCAGGCCAACATAATTTCCATGACTCCAATAAATTTGATTATGCTTTGCCTGAAACCCTTCTTTTGCAAAACTACTAACTTCATAACGATAAAGACTGTACTTCATCAGCGATTCCTCCAATAGATCCATTTGATCAATCACATGATCATCATCAGCTGGCTTCAGCTTACCTAACTCTATTTGCTTTGCCAAACGGGTATTATGTTCGATTGTGAGCGCATATGCAGAAATATGAGGGGGATTAAACTCCATAAGCTGATTAATATCCTCCTGTAACTCGGACATAGTTTGATTGGGCTGGCCATAAATCAGATCAACGTTATAATTTTTGAACGATGATGCCACAATATCATCTAATGCTTGTAACGCTTGATCTTGGTTGTGGGCTCGATTCATAAAACTCAAGCTTTTCTCAGAAAAACTCTGAACTCCCATACTTATGCGATCAAACCCACAAGCCTTTAAAGACATTAGATAATCCGGAGACACATTATCAGGATTCATTTCAATGGTTAACTCATCCACTTCAAGCGTAAACACCCTTTTTAATTCAGCCATTATACGTTCTAATTGATCTGAGGTTAATAAAGAGGGCGTACCTCCACCAAAATATACGCTCCTAACCACTTCCTCGGTAAACAAATGCCCCTCAAGTGCAGCAATTTCTAGTATTAACGAACTTACAAAGTCTTCTTTCTGATACGATTTAGTGACAAAATAAAAATCACAATACGAACAAGCTTGCTTACAAAATGGGATATGAATATAAATTCCACTCAAGTGTCACTGCGATAGAAAGGATTTTCTATATACGAGTGCTCTCCTCTGTATACGCGACTATATCGAACATAATTTTCTGCATAATCACCAATAGATGACCGCTCTTCCTCAGTCAATGCACGCACCTGTTTAACGGGTGAACCCATATATAAATAACCTGATTTCAAAACCTTATCCGGAGGAACCAAAGTGCCTGCAGCAACTATAACATCCGATTCTATTATGCATCCGTCAAGCAAAGTAGCATTCATTCCCACCAAAACACGGCTGTAAATAGTGCACCCATGAACGACTGCCCCGTGGCCTATTGTCACCTCATCAGCTATATATGTGGGACCGGTTTGGTTCATTACATGAATGCATACATTATCCTGTATATTCGACCGATTACCAATCCGAATCTTGTTCACATCGCCCCGAATTGTAACATTAAACCACACACTGGACATCTCACCAATATGAACATCACCAATAATATCTGCGCTATCAGAAATGAAAGCGGATAAATTGATAGTTGGTTTGATGCCTAAAAATGCTTGTATCATCTAGTCTTACAAGAATAATGTGCTTAGAAACAAATAAAAAGTTCTTACCCTTAATCTAATTCTCGGTCAATTAAGACTTTAAATCCCATATATGTCTGGGGATTACTTTCTATTTTTATACCATTGATATAAAATGTAGGTGTCGAATTTACGCCCAAACGAACACCTTCTTTACGCTGCTCCATGACAATTTGATTCATCTCAGCAGAATTCATATCCGCGGTAAATAATTCGGTATTCAAACCAATTTCCTCAGCATAGCCAACAAATAAACGCTCTGCATTACCTTTAGACCAAACTTCTTGTCCTTCAAATATTTTATCATGCATTTCTCTGTATTTTCCCTGTTTTCTAGCTGCTTCTACGGAGCGAGAAGCTACATGAGCATAAGGATGCATTGATAATGGAAAATGCTTAGTTATAATACTCACTTGATCGCCATAATCCTCCTTTAATTTCTGTTCAATTGGAACAAAGAACTTGCAAGCAGGGCACTGATAATCGCTAAATTTCACAATTTGAATAGGAGCATCTGGATTAAGATTAATCTCAGGAGTGTAGCCAGATGCAGTAGTAATTTGACTGCTACTTCGTTGCACTTCGGACGGACCACAAGCCATTACAAATAGAACTACAAAACTTAGGAGTGAATGTTGATTAAAAAACATAATGGAGTTGCGTTTAAATGAAAATTAAAAAGTTGATATATGAGAATATTGTCGATCCACAATAGTACGAATTTCCTCAATAATATGAGGTATTTCCTCAACATAATGGCCCTTCCCAAAAGAAATACGAACAAATTCCCTAGCCTCTTGCTCACTCTTGCCTAGTGCCTTCATACTAACATTAGTCTCATCCGTTCCTGATTGACAAGCACTTCCTGTAGATATACCCACTCCCGCTTGATCACATTTAAGCATTAAATATTGCCCCTCAATACCAGGAAAACGAAGACCCAAAATGTATGGGCTTTGATGAGAAGTTCCCTCAGCCCCCTCAATAATTGGTGGATTTGGCATATCATGTAGTGCTTTCACCCATGCCTCCCGTAAATGCTGCAATCGTACAAATTCAGCATCCATTTCATCTATAGTTTCTCTAGCGGCAGCGGCAAAAGCTGCAATCGATGGAACCGCTAAAGTCCCCGGCCTAAATTTCTTTGAACTGCTGCTTGGAAAGAACCCACTCCACTGCACATTTGGACTTAACCAGACGGCTCCAATCCCTTGGGGTCCGTAAATTTTATGCGCTGATATACTTAACGAGTGGACACCCAGTGCTTGCACATCGATGGGTATTTTTCCAAATGCCTGTACTGCGTCACAATGCACTTTTATGTCCATTTTCTTTGCTATTTCAGCAATTTCTTTTACTGGTTCACATGTGCCCAACTCAGAATTAACAAGCTGTACTGCGATTAATGAAGTGGAGGTAGTTAAGCGTTCTTTGAGTTGATCAATGCATACTCTTCCATCGGCTAAAAGTGGTAAGTACTCTACCATCCAACCTTCTGCCTTTAACCTTTTCATCACCCGTAAAACCGAATCATGTTCAATTGGTGAGCATAGAATATGATTCATACTGGGATTTTGCTTTTTTACCGACTCTAATAGCGAATAAATGGCTAGAAAATTTCCCTCTGTAGCCCCACTCACAAAATGTAAATGCCGGGCTGAAGCCCCTAAACTTTGAGCTATTAATTGCTTAGATGCAGTAACAATTTGTTGAGCTCGACTTCCTTCTTCATGCAAACTACTAGCATTTCCGTAATACTGCCTAGCTACTTTTGTATACGTATTAAGAGCCTGTTCGCTCATAGGTGTAGTTGCTGCGTAATCCAAATAGATCATGAACACTTGTTTTGCTTATGAAGGTCTAAGAAAGATGTTTTAATGATGTTATCTACGTAACTTATATCTTGTTTTACTGGTTAAAACAACTTTTTAGAAATTATTAAAAAAGTACCACCCAAACCCATTTAGTTCTTATGAACCCGATAACCTTAGAACGTATTATTAAACAAGCACTAGCAGAAGACCTTGGTATGGGTGACTGGTCTAGCCAGTGGCTTTTTGATTCAACTACTCAAAAAAGTGGCCGCTTTGTAGCCAAGCAAGCAGGGATTTTTTCGGGTCAAAAGATTCTAGAGCAGGTATATATCGCATTGGGTGGTGGTGTCAAGGTTTTTTGGTCCGTTGAAGATGGTCAAGCATTTGAAGAAGATTCGGTTCTAGCCAAGGTAAAAGGCCCTGTTTGCACATTATTGGGCGGAGAACGCGTCATTTTAAATTTGCTACAGCACCTCACTGGAATTGCAAGTACAACTCAAGATCTCATTCAACGCCTAGATGATCCAGATATTAAAGTCGTCGATACTCGTAAAACCTTACCTGGTTTACGAATGATCCAAAAATATGCCGTGCGATGTGGTGGGGGTTTTAACCATCGATTTCGGTTGGATGATGGTGTTATGATCAAAGATAATCATATAAGGGCTGCAGGAGGTATAGCAAAGGCAGTAGAAATGGTTCGAAAACAGCAAGGACATATGATAAAGATTGAAATAGAAGTAGAGACGCTGAATCAAGTACAACAGGCAGTAGATGCTGAGGTGGATGTTATTATGCTGGATAATCAAACTCCTGATCAGGTAAAAGAATTACGAAAGTATATTCCCAAATCGATAATAGTTGAATTATCAGGTGGAATAAATCCAGACAACGTTGCTGGATATAGAAAGTGTGGGGCTGATGTAATTTCTGTAGGTTGGATTACCCATTCGGTAAAAGCATGTGATATTAGCTTCTATGTTGAGTAACATATACTAAATAAAGGAGATTTATATAGTAAAACTGTGGTTGTGGTCGTATTAACTGTTACTAATAAAAATGCTATCTTTATAGTGTTAATGGATAATGAGAAAAGTAGAAACCTGCTCGTATCAAACAATACTAATTCAAATTACTCGAATTTAGGCTAAAACGATTATTTTTTTCTATGGAGCTAAATGAATTACTAGGTTTAGAAATCGATCTGCGAATTCCCAATCACTATAATGAATTAACTAGTGATGAGATGTCGCGTCGTATTTTAGAAATAAAAAGCAGACTAGGTGTTCGTCTGTTTATACCTGGGCATCATTACCAAAAAGATGAGGTGATAGACTTTGCCGATGTGCGAGGCGATTCCTTAAAACTAGCTCAGATTTGTGCGGAAATACCAGAAGTAGAATATATTGTTTTTTGCGGGGTTCATTTTATGGCGGAAACAGCTGATATGTTGACCAAAGAAAATGTACAGGTGATTTTACCCGACATGAGAGCCGGATGTTCGATGGCTGATATGGCCAATATTGAACAGACTGAGAAGGGATGGGAGCGAATGCAAAAAATTTGGGGAGACACAATAATTCCACTCACATATGTAAATTCTACTGCAGCAATTAAAGGATTCGTTGGAAAATATGGAGGAGCATGTGTAACCTCAGGCAATGTGCATACCATGCTTAAATGGGCTTTTGAACAAAAAGAACGAATTCTTTTTTTACCAGATCAGCATTTGGGCCGAAATACTGCTTATAATTTAGGAATAGCATTAGAACACATGTGCATTTATAACCCAATATACAACGAGTTCGAATTTGACGGTGCATGGGAAGATGTTCGAGTCATTCTCTGGAAGGGACATTGTTCTGTACACGAAAAATTCACACCCGAACATATAAAGCATGCTAAAATGCGCGACCCTGAAATACAGGTTATTGTACATCCTGAATGTATTTTCGATGTGGTTCAACACTCTGACTATGCAGGCTCTACCAATTACATTATTC
>PCAT01000092.1 GCA_002730655.1 Balneola sp. | reverse complement strand
GAGTATTTATTACCTGATTTTTCACGCATTACTACAGATTTAATTTTTTCTGCTATGGGTCAAGCTTTCTTCTCGTTGTCGTTAGGAATGGGCGCACTTATTACTTATGGTTCTTATCTGAGTAAAAAAGAAAATATTCCACAATTAGCTGCATTTGTAACATTAGCGGATGTTGGGATAGCTTTCTTGGCGGGTCTTCTCATCATACCTGCAATGTATGTGGCAAGAAGCGCTGGAATAGAAATATTTGTGGGTAATCAACTTGCATCAAGTACTGATTTAGTATTTCAAATTCTACCAGCTCTTTTTCATACAATTGGGGGATTTATTGGTGTAACCCTTGGTGTAGTCTTTTTCTTATTGTTGAGTATCGCCGCTTTAACATCAACGATATCATTATTAGAAGTACCGGTTTCCTATGTTATCGATGAGCATAAAATCGAACGCTCAAAGTCTGCTTGGTTTGTAGGACTTGGCGTTACTATAGTTTCAGTGATTATAGCATTCCGAACAAGTCTAATTGGCACTTTCAGTTATATCTTTAGTGATTTAGGACTACCTATTGGAGGCTTATTGATCTGTTTATTTATAGCCTTTGTCTGGAAAAAAGAACTAGCATTCAATGAACTTGAACACGGCTTCCCAACGATCAAAGAAAGCCTATTTGCCAAAGTATGGCCTGTGTTTTTGTATGTAATCTGCCCCGCTGCTATAGCATATAATATCATCAGCAACTTCTTATAGAGTTTAATTTTCTTAAAACTTGTTAGTCAGGTTAAGTAGCTTTATTTTTGTTTATCTATAAACTTAAATGTACTAGATGTCCAAAGTATCTACAGCCGATTTCCGAAACGGAATGGTCTTAAATTTAGAGGGAGTTTTATACGCCATTACTGAGTTTCAACATGTAAAACCAGGTAAAGGACCCGCATTTGTACGCACCAAACTAAAAGGTATTGTAAACGAGAAAAATATTGATAAAACATGGCGTTCTGGCGAAAAAACAGAAGCTGTACGAGTTGAAACTAGAGAATATCAGTACTTGTACAATGATGGCGAGTCATACTACTTTATGAACAACGCAACATTTGAGCAGATTCCAGTATTCCCCCAACAAGTAGAACGCAAAGAATATTTAATAGAAGGCCAAAATTGTACTATTTTATTTAATGCCGACGATGAGAAAGTTCTCTATGCAGAACCACCCGCTCATTTAGTATTAAAAGTAGAGCAAACAGATCCAGGCGTTAAAGGTGATACTGCTCAAGGTGGTTCTAAGCCAGCTACTTTAGAATCAGGAGCTGTTGTTAATGTACCTCTTTTTGTTAATGAGGGTGAATTAATCAAAGTTGATACTAGAAATGGAACCTACTTGGAACGTGCAAAATAGAATTAACTATCGAAACGAAACTACTTTTAGTAAGTCGTTTATGAAAACATACTGGTAATGGACTAAACCGACAATATATTTGGTCATCCTTACCAAAACCCTATATTAATTTATAAAGAGCTAACTACCTATTATGGACTTAAAATTAGTAAAAAAGATTATTGATCTTATTGCGTCTAGTGATGTAAATGAAGTTGCTATTGAAGAAGGTGACTTTAAGATTAAAGTTAAAAAACTCTCAGAATCTTCACACATTAGCTACACTCAACCAATGGTGGCACAAGCCCCTCACACTGTCGCTTCTACAGTTTCAAAAGATACGGAATCTTCAGCACCGGCAACCTCTACAAGAAATCCTTCTAATAGCATTGATGCACCTATAGTTGGAACATTTTATCAAGCAGCATCCCCTGATTCGGACCCTTTTGTAAAAATTGGTGATAAGGTTCAAACCGGGCAAACACTTTGTATCATTGAGGCCATGAAGATTATGAATGAAATTGAATCAAATTATTCTGGTACTATAACCGAGATATTGGTATCTGATGGAACGCCAGTAGAATATGGGCAGCCTCTTTTTTCAATTTCTAACGACTAGTTTAAATGTTCAACAAAATCTTAATTGCGAATAGAGGTGAAATAGCACTTCGTATAATTCGTACATGCAAGGAAATGGGTATTCCAACTGTAGCCGTTTATTCTACTGCTGACAAAAATAGCTTGCATGTTAAATTTGCCGATGAAGCAGTATGTATAGGACCAGCATCAAGCAAGGATAGTTATTTAAAAATAACCTCGATACTGGCCGCAGCAGAAATCACAAATGCAGATGCTATACACCCAGGATATGGGTTTTTAGCTGAAAATGCTGAATTCTCTAGAATCTGTGATGAGCATAATATTAAATTTATAGGCCCTTCACCCGAAGCAATTTCTTCCATGGGTGATAAAGCCATTGCAAAAGCAACGATGATTAATAACAAAGTACCTGTTGTCCCAGGTAGTGATGGTATTATCTCTTGTTATGAAGATGCTAAAGCAATTTGTGATGAAATAGGATTTCCCGTTATAGTAAAAGCCTCTGCGGGAGGCGGAGGACGTGGAATGAGAGTGGTAATGGACTCATCTGAACTTCAAAAAAACTTTGAAATGTGTCGAAATGAAGCTAAAACAGCCTTCAATAATCCAGAAGTTTATATAGAAAGATTTGTTCAAAACCCTCATCATGTTGAAATACAAGTTTTAGCCGATCAATATGGTAATGTTGTCTCACTAGGTGAAAGAGACTGCTCTTTACAACGCAGACATCAAAAAATATTAGAAGAGGCTCCATCCCCTCTTTTAACAAATGATTTACGAAAAAAAATGGGGGAAGCTGCTGTAAATGCATCTCTCTCAGTTCAATACGAAGGTGCTGGAACTGTAGAATTTTTGGTTGATGATGATCTTAATTTCTACTTTATGGAAATGAATACAAGAATACAGGTTGAACATCCAGTTACCGAACAAATTACAGGATTTGACCTTATTGAAGAGCAAATTAAAGTTGCTGCGGGAATGTCCATCGCAGATTATCAGGTCAACCTTGCAGGTCATTCTATTGAATGCCGAATTAATGCTGAAGATCCTGAATTTAACTTCCGACCTTCTGCAGGTGAAATTACGGTCTTCCATCCTCCTGGTGGTCAAGGTGTTCGGCTTGATACCCATGTCTATTCAGGTTATCGGATTCCTCCTAATTATGATTCAATGATAGCTAAGCTCATTGTTACAGCTAAAACCAGACCTGAAGCAATTATTAAAATGCGCAGAGCTCTGCAAGAGTTTATTATAGAAGGCATCAAAACAACTATTCCTTATCATATTCAATTAATGGATGACCCTAACTTTAATAAAGGTTCTGTTAGTACCAAATATCTAGAAACTTCATTTACCTACAAATCAGAAGACAAGCTGAATTTTTAAATAATTTACACTCCTATGAATATACCAGAACATCTATTATATACTAAAGATCATGAATGGATTAATATTCATCATGATGGTACTGCTACTATTGGAATTACTGATTTTGCCCAAGGAGAGTTAGGAGATATTGTTTTTGTAGAATTAAATGAAATTGGGGATTTATGCAAAAAAGAGGAAACTTTTGGTACCGTAGAAGCGGTAAAAACAGTCTCAGATCTTTTTGTTCCATTAGATGGAGAAATTATTGAAATCAACGAAGCTCTTGAAGATGAACCTGAGTTAGTTAATGATGATCCATATGGGCAAGGCTGGATGATCAAAATTACGATTTCGAATCCAGATCAACAATCCGAATTGTTAGACTCCGAAGCCTATCAAGCTCTTGTTTAAATAGTATGAGTCGTCATAATGAATGGATTCTAATATTAGATTATGGTTCTCAACTGACCCAGCTTATAGCAAGGCGTCTTAGAGAACTTAACATCTACTGCGAAATTCACCCATATAATGTAGAATTATCTAAGGTTATGTCACCTCAACCTTCGGGAATAATACTATCGGGTGGTCCAATGAGTGTTAATGATGATGGAGCACCCCAACTTCAACCTGAAATTTTAGAATTTAAATTACCAATTTTGGGTATTTGTTATGG
The DNA here is from genome assembly GCA_002730655.1 of Balneola sp. Lineage (GTDB taxonomy): Bacteria > Bacteroidota > Rhodothermia > Balneolales > Balneolaceae > UBA1275. The sequence continues at coordinate 8,349 of PCAT01000092.1, read as the reverse complement.
ACTACAGCTACTGTCACATAACTTGAACCCTGGCTCTGTTGAAAGGGCACAAAAAAGAGAATACGGAAGGGCTCATTTATTAATTGACAATGGAAGTGACCTGCTCAAAGATATTCCGCAAGAATCAGTAGTATGGATGTCACATGGTGATCAAATCAATGACGTAGATTCAAATTTTGTTATCATTGGACATACCAAAAATGCTCATGTTGCTGCTATAAAGCATCGTCTTAAACCAATTTTTGGAGTACAGTTTCACCCAGAAGTTGTTCACACTGAATTTGGGACACAGTTACTTTCCAATTTTGCATTAGATATTTGTGGTCTAGTTGGTGACTGGACAGCCTCTTCATTCATCGACGAAAAAATAGAAGCCATACAAACTATAGTTGGTAATGATAAAGTACTATGTGCATTATCTGGTGGTGTAGATTCTACCGTTGTTGCTATGCTTCTGAAAAAAGCATTAGGTGAGCAGTTATTATGTGTGTTTGTGAATAATGGATTATTGCGAAAAGACGAATTTAGTGATGTTCTGCGACTCTATAAAGAAAAGTTACACTTACCTGTGAAAGGAATAGATGCTTCTGAACTATTTTTAGATCGTTTAACAGGTATTTCTGATCCAGAAAATAAAAGAAAAATTATTGGTAAAACCTTTATTGATGTATTTGATAAAGAGGTGAAAAATATAAATTCATTTAAATATTTAGCTCAAGGTACTTTATATCCAGACGTTATAGAAAGCGTCTCATTTAAAGGACCATCTGCAACCATAAAATCACATCATAATGTGGGCGGTCTACCGGATAAAATGAGACTCAAACTTATTGAACCTGTTCGAGAGTTATTCAAGGATGAAGTACGAATTGTGGGTCGAGCTTTAGGCATACCAGATCTTTTTATTGATAGACATCCATTTCCTGGGCCTGGCTTAGGTATTCGAGTAATTGGAGAGGTTAGCCGTGAAAAATTACACATATTGAGAGAATCAGACGCAATCTTCATTCAATCACTTCATGAATCAGGATTATACAATAAAATCTGGCAGGCTTTAGCAGTACTTTTGCCTGTAAAAAGTGTGGGTGTCATGGGAGATGAACGAACTTATGAATTTACAATTGCTCTACGTGCGGTGACTTCTACTGATGGTATGACAGCGGATTGGGCTCGTTTACCTTATGAGTTCTTAGCAGCTGTGTCTAATCGAATTATAAATGAGGTAAATGGGGTTAATCGAGTGGTGTACGATTTGAGTTCAAAACCACCTGCTACTATTGAATGGGAATAAAGGATAAGGTTAAATTATGACAAAATCGATTATTTACTTACTAATAACATTATTCATATCATTTTTAAAAACGGTTCCATCGCAGAACATAGTCGTAGCTCAATCTCCTCCACAGCAAATACAGTATCATGAACTTCTATCATTATATGAGCAAGGCCAAGATAGTATAATTATAAAACAATATTTAACTCCTACTTCTGAAGCAGAATATTATTATCTCGCTAGTAGTCATCTGCGTTTGGGAGATTATAGCAAAGCTTTAATTTACTTTTCAAGCTTGATCAATATTTTTAGTTTAGAAGAGTCTATTTGGTGGAATATCGAAGCAGGTTTAGCAAAAGCTAAAATATTATTCTATCTAAATAACCATTCCTCCGCATTAGAGCAGGCATACGCCCTATCCATTCATTCTAGCCTAACCGAGGACCAAAAAAATAGAGCTGCTACATTCGTCGAAGATATTTTAGGATACTTGAGTCCAACCGATTTAGTACAATTACTTACTGATATTTACCCTTTACAGCTTAAAGCTAATATATTACAAGAGCTCATATACACTATTCCTTATGAGCTTGCTAAATCATTATTATCAGATGTAGAACAATTGGCTGAAATGTCTGGTGAGAGTGATAACCTAACCTTAAGTAGAGTTAAACAACAATTATCCGTACCTGTTCAGTACCAAAGTAGATATGACCCAATTAAGCAGTATACTGTGCCTAATGGTTTTCATTACCGGTTGGGGATATTACTTCCCACATATTCGTTAGATGATCCTAGATACACTGTAGTTCAGGATTTATATAAAGGTATGTCATTTGCAGCAGAAGAGTTTAATGCCAACACTCCAGATGCAAAATTTTTTCTTATATATAAAACTACAAGTGATACCACATCTAGAAATAGTGAAGTAAGTGTCCAAAAATCAAATTCAGATCATTTCGCCCATACCCAATTTTCGTCACTTGTTATTTCTGATCGAGTCAGTGCTATAATTGGACCCCTATTCTCCAACGAAGCACCATCATATGCTCCACTCGCAGAAGAATATAATACTCCACTATTTTTACCTCTTGCCAATGCCGATAGTTTAGATCTTCATAATAATTACATGTTCCAAGTTAATCCTAGTTTCAGTTCTCAAGGAGCTAAATTGGCTAGGTATGCCGTAGAAACCCTCGGCTATGATACTCTCGGCATCATAGCCGAACAAGGTAGCTTAGGAGAAACAGCTGCTCACTCATTTCTAAGAGAATCTGAGAGAATGGGAGCATTTGTAGCCTATAATTTTGTAGAAAATCTTGAAGAGCGAGGTTATGGAATAACAGATTTCACCCAATATTTCACCACCGATACATTAGATAGTGTAACTATCATTGACGCTGTTTATGCCCCATTCACGGGAACTATTGCTCAAACACTAATAGAATCACTACTTACAGACCTAGAAGCTATGCGAAGTACAATTGACATACTAGGATCAGAAGAATGGGGTGGTGTAAATATTAATACCTCTAGGCTTCCAGAAACCGATATTTATTTTAGTAGAGGCTTTGCAGTTGACACTACTCAAAATAAGACCCAACTATTTGCCTCTTCATACAAAGAACGATACGGTGATTACCCTACTAACTTTAGTTATATAGGGTTCGACGTAGCTTATTATGTTATGCATGAATTATACTCAGCTAAAAATCCTAAGGCCTTAAAAAATAGTATTAAAAAATCCTCAGCCTACAATGGATACGCATTTACTATTGATTTTTTTAACACTCACGTCAATTCTTCGGTATTTATTCAGCATATCCCCTCTTTCCAAACTATTAATGAACAAAATTGAGTCGCTTAAAATGATGATTGTTCCAGCTGCTTTTTGATTCGGTATTGTTCTTGGATCCAATCTCTCCAAATTTTGCTAGCTTTTAGATGATCTTCATAACTAGTGCTAAATTTGTGTGTGCCATTAGGACTAGCTACCATATACAAGTACTCATGACTTTCCGGGTTCGCAGCAGCCTCTAAACTGCTATAAGAAGGATTGGTTATAGGGCCAGGCGGTAAACCATTAATTTGATAGGTATTGTATGGGTGCTCAAAATTATAGTCTTCATACAATAATCTTCTGCGCTCACCTAAGGCAAAATTTACTGTTGGATCTGCTTGTAACCTCATATTTTTATTTAAACGATTCCAATACAGTCCTCCAATCCGTTTTTTTTCCTCCTCAAATCTGTATTCCCATTCAATTATTGAAGCCATGATGATAATTTCTTCCCATTGGGATGATGTGAATGGATCTCCGTCAATAAAATTTGATAAGGCTTTAGTACTCTCGCTTATTAATCGACCAATGATAGTCTTAGGTTTATCGGTCCAATAAACACTGTAAGTCTCTGGATATAATTGTCCAAGTACTCGAGTCGTGTTTGAGTTAATTTCTGATAACCAGGTCTCATCATTTAGGACTTCGAGGAAATCATTCACACCATATAAACTTTGACGATCTAGTTGCTCAATTATTGATTCAATATTCTTCCCAGGAAGTATTGTCAGTGAAATTGGATCCTGTAACCCCCTTCCAAGTTTTTCTAATAATTGATCCAAAGAACTGTTATTAGAAACTAAATAATGACCTTTTGGCACTGATTTCCAACCTGATAAACGTCTTGCCCAATTAAAAATCTCTGAATTCATGGATAAACCTTTTTTTTCTAATAAGCAAAAAACACTATCCATTGGTTGTGCATGATCAAAGTATAATGAGATATCGTCCTGAGAGGATAATGACTTTTGGAGGAATCTATCTGAATGTAAAAGATAGTTTCTGGGGTAAAACACTAATAAAAAAGACGCTAAAAAAAAAGCTATTTGCAGTATAAATGGTTTCATATGTGTTAAGATATATACACTAGTTGCATATATAAGATAAGGTTCGCATAAACGGTTTCTGAATATTCATAGAATATTTAGTTAATTAGATTCTTCTGTTTTGCGTCTTGAAATACATCAATTAAAAAAAGAATATGATCGGATAATTTTTCACCAATTAGCTCAACGCCATTATTAATATCGACTCGAGAAACATTTGCAGCAAAGTTAAGAGTTTTTAATTTTTTCGTAACTGACTTAACTTTCATCCCATCATACGCTGTCGGTCTCATTAAAGACACAGCATGTATAAAACCTGATAGTTCATCACAAGCAAATAAATAACGATCCATTTCAGATTCGGCAATTACACCTGTTCTACTAGGCGCATGAGCTAGGATTGCATGTTGTACTTCATCTGGTAATTCAATCTCTGGGAAAATATGCTCTATCGCATAGTTGGGATGTTGCTCGGGATATTTTTCCCAGTCAATGTCATGTAATAATCCGCACAACCACCAATTATGAGTGCTATTTTCATCCTTTTTTAGTTTTTGGGCATATGCCTGCATAGCAATGGCTACCATTTGTGAATGATTTAACAGAGATTTTGTTGTTATGTATTTATTCAGCAGTAAATAAGCAGATTCTTTATTCATTAGATTGTATAAATATTATTTGTTGGTTTATTATTTCACTTGATGTCTCTTTGACGAAGCAATAATTACATAATATACTAAGCAAACTGTACACTGATATTAATAGAAAAAAATGGTCACTTCTATTTTCATATATACTGAATTTATAAATTCATTCTCAGAATGTATTCTAATTAAAGTATTTTACGATAAATATCTATTTAGGTTGATACATGAGTAAGCGCAAATTTCATTTACATAAATCTAATATAAAAGCCAATATGTATAAGTTCATGATAATTTTTGGCGCATTAAGCTTACAATGTATGACAAATGTGGAAGAAATTATTGGTGAACAAGCACAAAATGTATCGTTTCAATCTGAGGTTCAACCTATATTGCAGCAATACTGCATCTCTTGTCATGGTAATACCGCAGGAATAAATTTGGACAATTATGAGGCCGTTATGAATAATGAGGGACGTAATTGGAAGTCGAATGTAGTAGTCCCAGGAGATGCAGAGAATAGTGGACTATATGACGTATTGTTAGAAACCCCGAGATTTCAGCTCCAACAAATGCCCACTGGAGGTCCTTATTTAACGGGTGATGAAATAGAAATAATAAAAACATGGATTAATGAAGGTGCAAAAAATAATTAGATCACATGTTAAATGGTATTTAATACAGTTTATTGTATTCATTTACTTAACTATACAACTTCATGCACAAAACTACTATGCAGAAAATGGAACAGCTACATTTACCTCAAGTGTACCATTTTATGAATTCACAGGCACTAGTAATCAGTTAACTGGTCTCATAAATATCTCCAATAACTCGGTTGATTTTTATTTAGATTTGGAGACCCTAGATAGCGGCATAAAAAAGCGCGATAAAGATATGAGGTTAACATTAGAAACAAAAAAATATCCATTTGCAGAATTTTATGGAAATCTTCTGGACCAAGTAGATCTGACTGAGACGAAACCTCAAAAAATTAGAACCTTAGGGAAATTTAGTATTCATGGAATAAGCCAAGAAATGGAGGTTTCTGGGGAAATTACCGCTGAGCAAAATATCTTACACTTAATTGCAAATTGGGAAATTCGTCTAGATGATTTTGAAATTGTTCCACCCTCTTTGCTGATAGTTAAAGTCGATCAAATACAAAAAATATCTATTTATATACGCTTAGAAAAACAATGAATTCAATATTACAATTTTCTACTATTAAGTTACTACTTTGCAGCACACTACTTTTACTGATTGTAGAGTCGGTTCAAGCTCAAATGGAACGCAAGAGATCGTTAGATAAACTGCCCGATCCTGAATTATTTTTAAGTACTTCATTAGTAAGCGCCCAAACCGTTAGTATTGTACCTAAGGGTGAAATGCAAAGTGCCATTTCACATTCTTTTGGACATATTCGCAGTGGTTGGGGAGATTTATTTGGCTTGGATAATAATGCTTCGGTTCATCTCGGATTAGATGTCGGTATAGCACAGAATCTTAGCCTAGGAATTGGAAGAACTAGTGTCGATGATGTTTTTGATATGCGACTCAAATGGATACCATATAGGCAAAATAGTTCAAATAGCCGGCCCCTAAGTGTAGGATTATACCTCAATACTGCTCTAGAAACCCTAGAAGAACGAAGGTTTGATTATAGTTTTACTGAAAGATTAAGCTATCATAGTAGTATTCTAGTAGCTCGCCAATTTGGTACAAAAATTACACTTCAAATAAGCCCCTCAATATCTCACTTTAACACACTCATAGCACAGAACAAAACTCCGCTTCAACATACTATATTTAGCACCCTGTTTCTAGGAAGATTGAAGCTCAATGAACGAAATTCTCTTTCATTCGAAACCGTTCCTATACTCTCAGCTTCTGAAGCTATACATCATTGGGCATTCAGTTACGAAATTGAAACCGGTGGACATGTATTCCAGTTATTTTTACAGTCAGGGTATCTATTCACCGAACAGTACATTATCAGACAGACAGTAGATTCCTTTTGGAATGGTGATATACGCATGGGTTTTGCCATTCATCGGGTGTTTCAACTGAAAAAAAGATCATAATAAAACCATTTATTAGTGACTTTTTTTTTAAATAACTCAGTTAATGTGATAAAAAATTTATGGTTTATACTAATTACTATTATTTTCATATTTGGAGGACTTTTTCCCATAAAACTATTTGCACAGGAGACGATTTCTAAGACTACATTACATAAGAATCCAGTTTTATCAACTCATGTTCTTTTTTTAGAGTATTCTTATTCCCCAACCTCTTATATTTTGTTGGGTAAAACACCCTACTCATCTTCTCAGCGGGCTGGTATTGGTTTCATTTCACCTTATTCATTACTGATTTTTGGAACTAATTTTAACTTAAGTGTACGTTTACATCCCATTATAAGTTACACCTATTCAAAGCGTGATGAGGGAGGCAGACTTGATAATGTACACGGCTGGTCGTTAGATCCTTTAGGTTTAAGTTCAACAACTCACTTTAATAAATCAGTAAAATTAAGAAACACGATTTATGGTGGATTAAGTTATATGTCGGATATATTTCCTACGGATAAAGGACGTAAACTAAATTTTAATTTTGAGTTGCAAACAACTATTGAACAAGCATTAGGGAAGAACTATATCGTTTGTTTTGGTGCAGCATATCATCATATTTCAAACGCACAAACAGGTAAACAAAATCCTGGTATAGACTCTATATACTTGTTATTAAGATTATCTTATCTTACAGATTAAATATCTAAACAAGACATTACATCCACCCAAAATATGTCAATACAAACAAACCTTCACACTTCTAGAGGAATTATTCATCTCGAACTATTCCCTGATCACACACCAAAAACTGTAGCTAATTTTGTTAATTTATGTCAACGTGGTTTTTATGATGGATTGACCTTTCATAGAGTTATACCAGATTTTATGATACAAGGTGGTTGCCCGCTTGGCAGCGGTGTAGGCGGACCTGGTTATCGATTTGAAGACGAATTTGTACCTAACTTACGTCATAATAAACCCGGTAAATTATCAATGGCGAATGCAGGACCTGGTACAAATGGTAGTCAATTTTTCATCACACATGTTGCAACTCCTTGGTTAGATGACAAACATTCGATATTTGGACAGATTATTAGTCAAAAAGACCAAAATATTGTAAACATTATACAAAAAGGTGATATCATCGAAAAAGTCGAAATAATTGGTTCAACGGAAACACTACTCTCACAAGTTAAAGAAGTAACAATGTGGAATGAGTTACTGGATGAAAATTGATCCAGTCAATATTCCTTAAAAAAGGGTTAGAAGGCGTCTAATACAACTTATAATTTTGCTATGGAATTAAGTATTCTGTGGCCAAATTTTATTTTGGACAATTCTTATCAGTGCTAAAGCTAAACCCCATTGTACTAAAATAGTAGCCAAAGCGTATGGACTTAATTGGTTAAACCATTCATGAGGTGCGTATTCAGTAACACTCAAATATGCCCACCAACCAAGTAAGGTTATT
>PCAT01000091.1 GCA_002730655.1 Balneola sp. | reverse complement strand
TTCACTGACAACTACTATCTGTTTTGATAGTTAAAAAGGAGTAGCTTTTCATTGCCTATTAGATCTTAAGTCTCTATCTTTAATATCTTATGTTTTTTTATTTTCAAGTAGAAAATTCCCCTTAAATAAGTTTTTAATTAATACTATTTACTCATGAATAAAGGAATAGTCGCGCAGGTAATTGGTCCCGTTGTAGACGTAGATTTTTCAAATGCAAAAACTCCTTCCATTTTGAATGCATTAACCATAGAAAATGCTGATGGATCTACTCTCTACTTGGAAGTAGCTCAACACTTAGGAGAAGACAGAGTTCGTACCATTGCGATGGATTCTACTGAAGGTTTGGTGAGAGGTGAAGTTGTAGTTGATACAGGTAAAGCAATCGCTATGCCAGTGGGTGAAGATATAAGAGGTCGATTATTTAATGTTGTAGGTGAGTCAATAGATGGAATTAAGCAGCCCGAAGGGAATAATAGTTATCCTATTCACAGGGAAGCACCTAATTTCGACCAGTTGGCCACCTCAACTGAGATGTTAGAAACCGGAATTAAAGTCGTTGATTTATTATGTCCATATGCCAAAGGTGGTAAAATCGGTTTATTTGGCGGTGCTGGTGTAGGTAAGACAGTACTTATACAGGAATTAATTAACAACATTGCAAAGCAGCATGGTGGACTTTCTGTTTTTGCGGGTGTTGGAGAACGTACTCGTGAGGGTAATGATTTACTACGTGAATTTATTGAGTCTGGAGTTATCAATTATGGTGATGAATTCAAGGAATCCATGGAGAATGGAAACTGGGATTTAAGTAAGGTTGATCATGAAAAAATCAAAGAATCACAAGCAACCCTTGTATTTGGTCAGATGAATGAGCCCCCTGGCGCACGTGCTCGTGTAGCACTTTCTGGATTGACTGTTGCAGAATATTTCCGAGATGAGGTATCACGTGACATCTTACTGTTTATTGACAATATTTTTCGCTTTACTCAGGCAGGTTCTGAAGTTTCAGCATTGCTTGGTCGTATGCCTTCTGCAGTAGGTTATCAGCCTACATTAGCCACAGAAATGGGTGCAATGCAGGAGCGAATTACATCAACAAAAAAAGGATCAATTACTTCTGTACAAGCAGTTTATGTTCCTGCTGATGACTTGACAGATCCAGCGCCAGCAACAACTTTCACTCACTTAGATGCAACTACTGTGCTTTCGCGTGCACTAACACAAATTGGTATATATCCAGCAGTTGATCCGCTTGATTCAACATCTAGAATCATTGACCCAAAAGTAGTAGGAGAAGAACATTACAGTACAGCCAGAAGAACCACCATTTTACTTCAAAATTATAAAGATCTTCAAGATATCATTGCCATCCTTGGAATGGACGAGTTATCTGATGAAGATAAATTGGTTGTAAGTCGCGCAAGACGTGTACAAAGATTCTTATCCCAACCATTTTTTGTTGCTGAACAGTTTACAGGAGCACCTGGAAAGTATGTGAAAATTGAGGAAACAGTAAAAGGAGTCAAAATGATTATTGATGGCGAATTAGATCAATTACCTGAAGGTGCCTTCTACATGGTGGGTAATATTGAAGAAGCTATAAGTAAAGGGGAAAAAATGTTGGCTGAATCAGAAGAGGCTTAATCATGTCAACTTTTAAGGCTAAAATTTTAACCCCAGTGGGTGCAGTATTTGAGGGTAATGTCACTGGAGTACGTATGCCCGGCACACTTGGAAGCTTCGAGGTTAAGCAAAATCATGCGCCAATTGTTTCTACTTTACAATCTGGCGATGTTGCTGTTCATACAGAGACTGGAGATTATTTATTTACTATCTCTGGAGATTATTTATTTACTATCTCTGGTGGAGTTGTTGAAATGGTTTCAAATGATTTAACATTGTTAGCTGATTCAGTAACTATTGACTGATTTTTTAGAATGCAATTGTTTGATTAAAAATTATGTAGAAAGTATGGATTTGGGGACTATCCGTACTTTAAAGTTCATTTAAAATAAAACTTCATCCGTACGGTGCCAAAAAAGTATTTATTTGAATATAATTAAATACGTCTACCATCCAATAGTACCTTTATTATCATCTTCAGCCATTTCATTACGGTTTTTGTTTGGATCCACAGGCATAATAAAACCAGCAGGTGGATTAAAAGCATCGTAGTTCCAATAGGCTTGCGAATCCTTACTGACATAGTTGATGAAAGTTCCAACAATTGGAAGTGCTGTTCTTGCACCCTGACCGATCGAGTAAGCACGGTCGGTTGGAAAACGAATTCTACGGTCCTCACCACCTACCCAGGAACCCATAACTAAATGAGGTGTCATTGCTATAAACCAGTTGTCTGCCGAATTTTGTGTGGTACCTGTTTTACCAGCAATATCCTGCCTTACACCATAAATATTTCGTAATCTGACACCTGTTCCATTGTAACCATCTCCACCACGAATAACGCCACGCATCATATCAACCAATAAATAGGCTGTTTCGGGACTTATTACTTCTTGTTTATATTCTGGGTGGTATTCCACTAATACATTGCCTTCTCGGTCTTCTATTCTGGTGATGGCTATTGGATCTATATGAACTCCCTCGTTGGCAAATGCAGTATATGCACTAGTTATTTCCAGAAGTGAAACTTCAGCAGTACCTAATGCTAATGAAGGATATGCAGGTGTTTTTGACATATCTATGCCAAGATTTGAGGCCATAACTTTAATTTTTCTAGCAGCAGGATCTAGTTTCCACAATTCATTGGTACCAGGTTCCCCTGCAATTTCAGGAAGTAAACGAACAGTGATATTATTTAGACTTCTTGCAAGTGCTTCTCGAAGACTAATGTTGATTGGCCCTGATGCTACTGTTTCATCTTTGGGATCCCACACATTTCCGTTTCTATCATAGTATTTCGTGGGATATTTAGAGAAAGTATGATATGGTTTGTATCCATTATCAATGGCTACCGCATAAACAAAAGGTTTAAAGGTAGATCCTGCTTGCCTTCTAGCCTGATATACATGATCGAATTGTACATTTCCATAATTGGATCCACCGACCCAAGCCATGACATTACCATTGGATGGGTCAATTCCCACAAAACTTGCTTCTAATCTGGTTCTTGATTTTAAGACGGAATCAACAAACATCGAGTCTATTTTGAGACTGTCTAGTACGGTTTTTCGAATGGTGGTCTGGTATGTTTGGAATCCATTTTTATACTCGTCTGTATCCTCTAAAAAGCTATCTAAAAAAGAGGGATATTTCTCCCATAATCGATCCATATAGACCTCACTTCCAGAATTTGTCCATTCTAGTTCAAAGATTTTCTGCAAAGAATCTAATTTCACTTGGATAGCTCTTTCTGCATGAGCTTGTAATCTTGAATCGATGGTAGTGTGTATGACCAGTCCATCCGTGAATAAATCGTATCCATTTTCTTGAGCCCATGGTGTAATTTTTTGGCGTACATATTCACCAAAATAGCGATTTACACGCCCCGATTTAGATGGAGGCTGATAATCTAGATTTATTTCTGCCATACTTAACTCTTTAAAATCAGATTCGGATATATATTTTTGTCTATTCATTAGACGTAAGACTATATTTCTTCGCTGTTTTGAACGTTCAGGAAATAGTCTTGGATTGTATGCATATACTGCATTAACTGAACCTACCAATGTAGCTGCTTCTAATATATTCAGGTTTTTTGCAGACTTATTAAAATGAGTTCTAGAAGCTGCTTCGATGCCAAATGCACTATTGGAGTACTCGACCGTATTGAAATACATTTCAATAATTTCTTTTTTGGTATAGTTTTTTTCAATTTGAACTGCCGTAATCATTTCTCGGAATTTTCTATTAACTGAAAAATTCTGCCCAATTTCTTTGTATAAATTTCTAGCTAATTGTTGGCTCAAGGTTGACCCACCTTCAACTCTCCCTCTTAATATATTGATTGGAATGGCTAAGGTTCTAAACATATCCATTCCCCAATGGTTGTAAAAGCGATGATCTTCTGTGGAAATAAGAGCATTTATAGCATATGGCGAAATATCTTGGTATCTGACCCACGTCCTGTTTTCAGTAAAATATTTATCCAGCACAACACCGTCTCTGCTTCTCACTTCACTGGCAATCGCAGTATCCGGGTTTTCTAGTTGATCTATGGAAGGCAAGCCTTGGAATAAAAAAAATCCGTAAGCGCTAATGACCACAATTCCAAGAAAAAGCGTACTGCCAACAGCAATAAGTGCTTCTCTTAACCTACTGGAAGATTTTGAATGTTTGCTAGATTCTTCAGCTATTTGTCTACGATATTCTGAATCACTGAAATAACGTTCTTGATCTATGTTGTTAGGTTGGCTCATAAAGAGTAAATGGGTTGTTCTTTTAATACAAATTTGTTCATTTTTCCGTCCCACTGGGCGTGTGCCCAGCCTTGCTTGGAGTAGGTTAAAACGAGGTGATGTTCGTAATAAGGTCCGGTATTTATGTATTGTCCACCATTTATATGTACGGTTCTTGCATAGTGATCGTCACCACCGATTACTACATCAATATCGGAATAATTAATCAGATATTTAAGTGATGAATCAATAGTATTTAGTACTATTTTTCTTTTCTTTTTACTAAAATTCGAAAAGTATTTCATTATTGACCAGGCTTGATGGGGTGCAAAAAAAAATTGAAATAATTTTACAAATGCTTTTGACCGTAGTATTGTGTGGAATGTTGCGCGTTTAAGTGGACTTATTTTATTTCCATGGATTTGAGTTTTTTTTGTTGGTAGTCCATCTCCGTGTATTAAACAAATAGTTTGTTGATCCAAATTGATTTTACAGCCATCTTTAAATACTATACAACCAATAGCTGAAAAATGTCCCGCATCCCAATAATCGTGATTTCCTAAAATGTAGTGGGCAGGAGTAAATGATTCGTTATACTGATGAAGTGTATCTAGTAGCATAGAGCCAATGAGTGGTAGTGTAGTCTTATTGATAGAGTTATTATGAGTTATTTTTTGTTCACGGCTAGGGAATTCCATCCAATAGTCAAAAATATCTCCAAGTAGGTAGAGGTGTATTTTTTTTTCTGCTGCGTAGTTAATCAGGGAGCATAGGTCTCTTTCGTAGTTTTCTCCCATTGATTTAGAATTTTTAAGATGCACATCGGCTAGAAACACGTGGGTTGGTTCTATCCCTTTATATTCACTCATATAGTGGGTGTTTTACTTTGAACGGTGTGTGATGAAATCGATGAGTTGGAATAATGGTTTCGTAGAGGATGGTTTAGCTATTTCAAGTAAATCGTTTTTAGCCTTTGATGCATAGTCTAACATAACTTCTTTCGCATGAGAAATACCATTGTTAGCTGATACAAAATCTACAATTCTTTGAACCTCTGAACTCTTTTTTTTTCTTTTCTTCATCAGCTTTTTATAAAATCGGACTTCTGATTTTTTAGCATGTTGCAAAGCCATAATAAAAGGCAATGTTACTTTTCGCTCTACAATATCATTACGTTTTGGTTTACCAATTTCATTCTCAGAATAGTCGAGCAAGTCATCTTTTATTTGGAAGGCCATACCAATATTTTTACCAACATCGTACATTTTAGTGTGTATTTGTGGATCATTTGAGGTTGATACTGCTCCACATTGACAGCAGGTTGCTATGAGACTAGCTGTTTTTTCTTCAATGATTCGATAATAACGTTCTTCGGTCATATTAAATAACCCGGTCGTCTTCAATTGCCTTAATTCACCTTCACTCATCTTTTGAACTGCCCTGGATTGCAACTCTAATAAGGTGTGTTCTTTATTTTCTAGTGCAATTAACAATCCTTTAGATAACAAAAAATCACCCAATAATATACCGGCTTTATTATTCCAAATGTTATGTATAGTTACAAAGCCTCGTCTAGAATACGCCTTATCTACCACGTCGTCATGGAGTAGAGTTGCTGTATGTAATAACTCGATCATAGTTGCAGCTACCATACTTCGTTGGTTTATGTTCCCAAATAATCTTGCACTTAAGAAAACGAGAATAGGACGTACTTCTTTGCCTTTTTGTTTTATTAGATATTTAATTAACACATCTAATAGCGGAACATCTGATTTGATGGTCTCTTTGAAGAACGTTCTGAAATTGTTTAAATCAATTTCTATGCTGCTGGTTATATCAGATAGCTTAATATTCAACGAATAAAATAATATTAGTTTTAAGTTTTATATGAATAGCCCAAAAGTGAACAATTTTTTGTAAACTTGGATACCTCAAATGTAGGCATAAAGTCTGTAAATTATTGAGGTACTACGATTTTTCATTCTATGAATCACTCAACAGAAGTTAGAACCATCATGATGGATAAAGAGATATCGACAATAGCAGTAATGACAAGTGGCGGGGATTCCCCTGGTATGAATGCAGCGTTACGTGCGGTTGTGCGAGGGGCAAATAGATACAATCTTACAATATGGGGTATTTATAGGGGGTATCAAGGTTTAATTGAAGATAAATTTGTAGAGTTAGATTCCGAAAAAGTATCAAATATTGTTCAGCGCGGTGGTACCATACTCAAATCGGCACGTTCAAAGGACTTTAGAACTGAAGGTGGACGAGCTCAAGCTGCATTGAATCTAAAAAATAAAGGCATTGATGCAATGGTCGTAATTGGTGGTGATGGGACCTTCAAAGGAGCCAATTTACTAAGTAAAGAATATGGAATTCGTGTAATTGGTATTCCTGCGACTATAGATAATGATATCATTGGTACAGACGAAACCATAGGGTATGATACTGCTCTAAATACCGCTATAGAGGCAATTGATAAGATTCGGGATACCGCCGATGCTCATGAACGCATGTTTTTAGTTGAAGTGATGGGCCGAGATGCAGGATTTATAGCACTTGAAACAGGGATTGCAGTTGGTGCCGAGCTTTCTTTGTTACCAGAAGAGCTCACTTCGATCAGTGATATAAAAGCGCAACTCAAAAATATGTTAAAAGAACAAAAGCGTTCTTCTCTAGTTGTGGTCGCAGAAGGTGATGAAACGGGAGGAGCCTTAAAGTTAGCTGAAAAAATAAAAGATGATTTCACGAAATATGATTTACGTGTGTGTATTTTAGGTCACGTACAACGTGGTGGTTCTCCATCTGCTCGTGACAGAGTATTAGCAAGCAGACTTGGTGCTTCGGCGATAAAAGTTTTGATGGAAGGCCATAATGAGGTGATGGTTGGGGTGGTAAATAATTCTTTAAAGATTACACCACTCAGGGTAGCTGTAGCAAAAAAGAAAGGTCTCGATTTTGGCTTAATTGAACTAGCAAAAATGTTAAGGTAGTCATGATTAAAGCAAATATTAGCAGAGCTAGAAAGTTTTTGACGGATCAGGAGTATATTCATGCGCATAGTCTTGCTACAAAAGGATTAGACGATCTACGCCACAGAACAGGTCCGGGATCTGCGTGGTTAGGTTGGCGTGACTTACTAGAAAAACCAGATTCAGACCTAGTCGCTCAGTTAAACCAATTAGGAAAAAAAATACATGATTCAGTAGATGTATTCATTGTATGTGGTATAGGTGGATCCTATTTAGGGGCCAAAGCTGTTATCGACGCTTTAAAACCTCCTTTTACACCCAATGGGCCAGAAATTTTGTTTGCAGGCTATCATATGAGTGGCGCATATTTAAAGGACTTGTTACAATATCTAAAGATGCCTAAAGCGGATGGTTCGAAAAAAAGTATAGTTCTAAATGTGATCTCAAAATCAGGATCTACGCTTGAAACAGCATTATCGTTCAGAGTACTCAGGAAGTTTATTCATGAAGAATTTGAGGATGCTGTAGAACGAATTATTTGTACTACGAGTGAAAGAGGTGGGGTGCTGAATGAAGTTATAGATAAAGAAGGGTATCAAAAATTCATTATTCCATCGGATGTTGGCGGTAGATTTTCAGTTTTGACACCAGTTGGACTACTACCTATAGCAGTAGCTGGAATTTCGATTGAGGAGTTATTCGAGGGAGCAGTAAGTAATTATAAAATACTGGAAGAAAATGCAGATGTAGTTGTAGAATATGCCGCACTTAGAAATGCACTTCATAGTAAGGGTATAACTATTGATATTTTTACTTCTTTTGAGCCTGAATTACTTTCATTTGGGAGATGGATACAGCAGTTGTTAGGGGAAAGTGAAGGAAAAGATGGGAAAGGTATTTTCCCCACGGTAGCGGGATTTTCAACTGATTTACATAGTTTGGGCCAATTTATTCAGGATGGTACGCGGTCATTATTTGAAACGTTTTTAGTTGTTGATCAAGTAGGTGCACAATTATCGGTTCCTTCCAGTCTTGATTTTGGAGATGGTTTAGACTATTTGGAAGGAGATTTCTTTCATTCTATAAATTCCAAAGCTGAGTCCGGTACTATTGAGGCTCATTGTGAAGGGCAAGTTCCTATTGTAACTATTCATTTGTCAGAATTAAATGCTAAATCTGTTGGTGCACTTATTTATTTTTACCAAATATTCACAGGTGTTTTTGTCTACAGTTTAGGCATTAATCCATTTAACCAACCAGGGGTCGAAGATTATAAAAAAGCTATGTATCGACTATTGGGTAAATAATCAATCAATAAGTGTCAGAACAAAACAAACAACAATATATCGCCGTTGCTGGAAACATAGGCGCAGGTAAATCATCACTGACTGGTTTATTGGCTCAACATTTTAATTGGGAAGCTTTTTATGAATCAGTTGATGATAATCCCTATTTA